>CANKPO010000097.1 GCA_947484535.1 Caulobacteraceae bacterium | reverse complement strand
TTTCGGATGACGGCCCTCAAGCAGGGGGCGGCCTATGTGGCCACCGAGATGGTTGCCTTCGCTGACCTCGCCAAGGGACGCCCTGATGTTATGCGCCGCGCCGCGATTGGCGAAGGCTCTCACCTGATGGTCATGCAACTGGTGGGTCGTGAGGCCCAGTGGATGGCTGAAGGCGCACGGCTGGCTCAAAGCGCTGGAGCCCAGATTATCGATATCAATATGGGTTGCCCCGCCAAGGAGGTGACCGGTGCCCTGTCCGGGTCCGCCCTTATGCGCGATCTGGATCTGGCGGAAAGCCTGATCCGCGCCGTGGTGGATGCTGTCGATGTGCCTGTGACCGTCAAGATGCGGCTCGGTTGGGACGAAAATAGTTGTAATGCGCCGGAATTGGCCCAGCGCGCTGAAGCCGCTGGGGTCAAGGCGGTTACCATCCACGGGCGAACGCGCTCGCAGTTCTATAGGGGCCAAGCCAACTGGGCCGCCATCCGATTGGTCAAGCAGGCCGTGTCCATCCCGGTCATCGTCAATGGGGATGTGGTCGATCTGGCCAGCGCAAAGGCGGCGCTTGAGCAGTCGGGTGCTGATGGCGTGATGATCGGGCGTGGAGCCTATGGGCGGCCTTGGATTGCCTCCGCCCTATCGGCGGGCCTGCGCGGTGAGGCCTATGAAGAGCCCGGCATTGATAGCCGCCTGTCCATCGCTCTGGACCATTTTGATGCCGCGCTCGCGTTTCACGGCGACCATCACGGCGTCCGCATCTTCCGCAAACATCTGGGCTGGTACATTGAGGCCGCGCCCTCGCCAACCGATCCGGTGATCCGCCGCCAAGCCAAGGCGACCCTCTGCCGTCTTGAAAATCCCAAAGCGATCATAGAGGGGCTCACCGCGCTTTGGTCGTCGGATAACGAAAGTCTTGCCGCATGACCTATAGCAGCAGTGGCAACCGCCTTGGCAAAGTCGCCAAGATGCCGGAGGCGAAACAGAGCCTTCGCGCCACCGCCTTTGATCTTAGCCCCGAGCCCGCGCTGGTGATTGGCGAAGAGGGCGGGATCATTGCCGTCAATGAGGCTGCTGAAACCCTCTTTGGCCATGGATTGAGCCTGCTCGCACGGGGAAGGTTTCGCGATGCCTTGCCGACCGGGTCGACGCTAGTCTCGCTGATCGACCGGGCCGTCGCCGAAGATGCCCGGGTTCGTGAGCGCGGGCTTGAGATCAGCCTCTTTGGCCAACCGACCTTTGAGGCCGACGGTGCCGCCGCGCCCATGGGGGATGGCTCCATTCTCTTGACCCTGCATCCAAGGCTGACGCCGCTCGGGTCTGAGCGGCTGGGGGACTCCGCTGGCCTGAGATCGGTTGTCGGTCTTGGCCGGATGCTGGCCCACGAGATCAAGAACCCGCTGGCCGGTATTCGCGGTGCCGCACAGCTCTTGAAGTCCAGCGCGCGGGCAGAGGATGCGCCTCTGGCCCAACTGATCGTCGATGAGACCGACCGAATTCGGCGTCTCGTTGATAAGATGGAGGCCTTTTCGGACAATGCGCCGCCGGTCCGTGAGCCGGTCAATATCCACCTGGTCCTCGACCGTGTGCGGGCACTGGTCGTCAATGGCGTGGCCGATGGCTTGAGCCTGAAAGAGACCTACGACCCCTCCTTGCCCTCGACCTATGGCGACGAAGATCAGCTCATCCAGATCTTCTTGAACCTGGTCAAGAACGCGGCGGAAGCGGCCCATTCGCGCGGTGACGAGCGCGGCGAGGTCCTAATCTCCACCGGATATCGTCACGGCGTTCGGGTTCGCACGGCGAGCGGCCAGCCCCCTCGCGGCGCCCCCCTAGAGATCAAGATCACCGACAATGGACCCGGCGTGGCCCCGCACCTGCGTGACCATCTGTTCGAGCCCTTTGTGACCAGCAAGACCTTTGGAGCCGGGCTAGGACTGGCCTTGGTGTCCAAGCTGGTGGTGGCCCACGGTGGCATGATCGATTTTGAGTCTGAGCCTGGCCGCACAACCTTCCGCGTTCTTCTGCCGATCGAACCGTGATTGCACTATCCTTCCCGCGTGCTGTTTTCTCCATTTGAATAGGCTTGCCCCATGTCTGCCCACCACAAGATCTTGATCGCCGACGACGATGCCTCCATCCGGTTGGTGTTGAGCCAAGCCTTCACGCGGCTCGGCTATCAGGTGCGCGCGACGGGCAATGCCACGACCCTCCTGAAATGGGTATCAGACGGGGAGGGCGATCTGGTGATTACTGACGTGGTCATGCCCGATGAAAATGTCTTCGATGTCTTGCCGCGCATCCGAAAGGATCGGCCTAAGCTGCCGGTCATCGTCATGAGCGCTCAGAACACCTTGGTAACGGCGGTCAATGCCGCCGAGGTCGGGGCCTTCGAATATATTCCAAAGCCCTTCGACCTTGATGACATGACCGCTGCGGCCAAGCGGGCCCTGTCGCGGCCTGCCGATGGTGAGGCGGCTAAGGCGCAGGCGAGGGCGGTGCGTGACGAACGCCTGCCGCTGATCGGGCGTTCTGCGCCAATGCAGGAGGTCTACCGCACCATCGCGCGTCTGGTCGGAGCCGACCTGACCACCCTGATCCTTGGCGAATCTGGCACCGGCAAGGAGTTGGTCGCCCGCGCCTTGCATGATCTGGGCCGTCGCCGTGATGGCAAGTTCGTCGTGATCAATCTGGCTGCAACGCCGCGTGAGCGGGTTGAGACCGAACTGTTCGGCCGCGATGAGGGCGAGATTGGTAAGCTCGTCGAAGCTGACGGCGGCACCCTGTTCCTCGATGAGATTGGCGATATGCCGCTCGATGCCCAGACCCGGTTGCTGCGGGTCATTGATGGGTCGGAATCGGCGCTGAACCCAAAGACCAACCGGCGCCCCAATGTTCGGATCATTGCGGCCACCAATCGCGATCTGCGCGGTTTGATCCAGCAGGGTCTGTTTCGCGAGGACCTGTTCTTCCGGCTGAATGTCGCGCCGGTTCGGCTGCCACCACTTCGGGATCGGACGGAGGACATTCCAGATCTGGCCCGTTCGTTCCTGCTGCGCGCCAATCGGGAGGGCTTGCCGTCCAAGACCATCGATCAAAATGCACTCGAGCGGCTAAAGGTCCATAACTGGCCTGGCAATGTGCGCGAGCTGGAAAACCTCATCCGCCGCATCTGCGCGCTCTATGGCGAGGACCTGATCACGGCTCGGATTATCGAGCGCGAGCTTCAGGACCATAGTCCTGCTCAGCTCAGTGAAGAGGGACCGATCACCCTGTCGGGTCTCATCGAGCGCTATCTCAGCCGTCACTTTGCCGATCAACCCGATGGCATCCCCGCTGTAGGTCTCTATGACCGTATCCTGATGGAGATGGAGGCCCCTCTGATCAAGCTGACCTTGAACGCCACACGCGGCAATCAGGTTCGGGCGGCAGAGATTCTCGGTCTCAACCGCAATACCTTGCGCAAAAAGATCCAAGATCTTGGGGTCAATATGGCTAAGCCCAAGCGCTGAACCAGATTGTCACAGTCTGGCTACTCCAAAGTCCTTTAAATCTGAGGCCGATGGTCACTATTGACGCCCATTGGCAACATGGGTGTTGAAAATAGGGCACAGTTGATCCTACTCTCACGCCATGAGTGATGGCGCCCTTCGTCAAAGGCTGTTTGATCCCGCCGCGCTGATGAGCCGGTTGAGGGTACGCGTCGGCGAGATCGCGCGCATTCGATATGGTCTGGGTCTTGGGTACGCGCTCGCCTGCATCCTGACCGTCGTGGCGGTGTCCCTCGCCTCATCCGCTCCCGGTGAGGGGCCGATTGGTCCAGCCAGCCGCGCGGTGCTCGCCCTCCTGATCGCCAATCTGCTTTTGATCCTTGGCCTTGTCGGCGCCATGGGGTGGCGGGTGGCGCGTTTGGCGACCCAGTCCAAGGATGCCGGATCTCGGCTCCATTTGCGCTTCGTGACCCTGTTCGCTGCTGCCGCTGTGGCGCCCGCTGTCGTGGTCGCGATCTTCTTTGGCCTTTTGGTCAATCAGGGCGTCGATAACTGGTTTAACCTGCGGGTTAAGACGGCGGTCGAAAACGGCGCCGTCTTTGCCAATGCCTATCTGGAAGAACAGAAGGGTTATATCCAGCGCGAGATGGGCGATCTGGCCAGTGACCTTAATCAGGTGCCAACCAAGCTGACCGACAGTCCGGTGACCTATTCCAGTTACCTGCGCGATCAGGCCGCCTATCGCGCCTTTCCGGCGGTCTATGTGATCGATCACGAGGGCAGAATTCTCGCCCGCGCCGAATCCCCCAGTGCACCGCCCTATCTGGCGCCGCCGCCCAGCACCTTGGTTGCGGCCGATACGGGTGAGATCGTCATGCGGCCCTTTGCGGAAGAGAACCTGTTCCGCGCGGTCTATCGCCTCAAGGCCTATGATGATGCCTATCTCTATACGGCTCGCTATGTCGAAAAGGGGCTGATGCAGCGGCTCTTTCAGTCGGAAAAATCCGTGCTCGACTATCGCGATGCTGAGACTAATCGCGCTCGTATCCAGACCGTCTTTGCCATGAGCTATGTCGAGACCGTGCTCTTGGTGCTGGTCGGCGCCGTGTGGCTGGGCATGGCGGCGGCCTCGGCCATTGCAACACCGATTGCCAAGCTGGTACAGGCGGCAGACCGGGTGGCAGGCGGCGATCTGACGGCACGGGTCGAGACCGTGCGCTCGCCGGAAGAGATTGCCGTTCTGTCAGACGCCTTCAATCGCATGACCAAGGACCTTGGTGATCAGCAACAGGCGCTGATTGCCGCGAGCATCGATGCGGAGTCGCGGCGGCAATTTATCGAGACCGTGCTGTCGGGCGTCAGCGCTGGCGTTCTTGGCCTTGATCCGCAAGGGCGGATTTCAGCGACCAACCATCAGGCCATGGCCTTGCTGGATATGGAGGACACGCTGCTCTATGGCCTGCCGCTGAGCGAGGTTGCGCCCGAGTTCTTGCCCTTGGTCGCTATGGCCCAGTCTGCGCGCGGTGAGGCGGAAGAAGAGGTCGATATTGTTCGCGGCGCCCAGACCCGCAGGCTGCGCGTGCGCGCCTCTACGACGGCGGAAGCGGAGGTCGTTCTAACCTTTGATGACATTACCCGTCTTGTCACGGCCCAGCGCAATGCAGCTTGGCGCGATGTCGCGCGCCGGATCGCCCACGAGATCAAGAACCCGCTGACCCCCATCCAACTGTCAGCAGAGCGTTTGCGGCGAAAATATCGCAGCGAGATTCAGAGCGATCTGGAGACCTTTGATCGCTGCACCGACACCATCATCCGTCAGGTCGGTGATATTGGCCGAATGGTCGATGAGTTCTCATCCTTTGCCCGCATGCCCGCGCCGCAATTTTCGACCTGCGACGCCAATGAGATGCTGCGCCAAGCGGTCTTTGCCCAGCGCGTTGCCGATCCTGAAACCGCCATCCTATTGGAAGAGCCGGGCGAGACCATTGGCCTGACCTGCGATGGGCGGATGGTGGGGCAGGGGCTGACCAACCTTTTGAAAAATGCGGGTGAAGCCATTTCGGCCCGGCGGGTCAACGAGCCCGATCTGCAGGGCCGGATCACGGCGCGTCTGATCTTGATTGACGGCGCACCGGCCTTTGAGGTCGAGGATAATGGCATTGGCTTGCCGTCCCGTGACCGAGACCGCCTGACTGAGCCCTATGTGACGACGCGAGACAAGGGCACGGGCCTAGGTCTGGCGATCGTCAAACGGATCATGGAAGACCATGGCGGTGATCTGGCCCTGTCAGATGCTGCTGTAACGCCCGGAGCACGAACGAGCCTTCGTTTCGCCCGGTCGAGCCGAGTTCAAATGTCTCTGGCCAGCGTGCCAGCGACGGAGAGAGGAAGTCATGGCGGCTGATATTCTTGTGGTCGACGATGAGGCC
>CANKPO010000096.1 GCA_947484535.1 Caulobacteraceae bacterium | reverse complement strand
GCTGCGGCCTTTTCGGTCTCCGAGCTCGCCTTCTCTCTGAAGCGGACCTTGGAGGATGCCTATGGCCATGTGCGGCTGCGCGGTGAGGTATCTAAGGTTACGCGCCACAGTTCAGGCCATGTCTATCTGACCCTCAAGGATGATAAGGCCGCCATTGATGGGGTGATCTGGAAAGGGGTCGTGCGCGGCCTTGCCTGTCAGCCTGAGCAGGGGCTGGAGGTCATTGCCACCGGTAAGATCACGACCTTCCCGGCCTCGTCCAAATATCAGATCGTGATCGACAGTTTGGAACCGGCAGGCATTGGGGCCTTGCTGGCGCAGCTGGAGCGGTTGAAGGCCAAGCTTCAGGCCGAGGGCCTGTTTGATCCGGCCAAGAAGCGGCCAATCCCTCAGATGCCCAAGGTCATTGGCGTCATTACCAGCCCAACCGGCGCGGTGATCCGTGACATCCTCCACCGCATCCGCGAGCGCTGGCCCTGTCATGTTCTGGTCTGGCCCGTGGTGGTCCAAGGCGATCAGGCCGCCCAGCAGGTGGCGGCAGCCATTGCCGGTTTCAACAGCTTGGGCCCAGATAGCAAGGTCCCGCGCCCGAATGTCCTGATCGTGGCCAGGGGCGGCGGCTCGGTCGAGGACCTCTGGGCCTTTAATGATGAAGCCTTGGCCCGCGCGGTGTCAGCCAGTGCTATTCCCGTCATCTCTGCCGTCGGGCACGAGACTGACACCACCCTGATTGATTTTGTCTCGGACCGCCGCGCCCCGACCCCGACCGCCGCCGCCGAAATGGCCAGCCCGGTCTTGGCAGAGCTGAAGGCCGCCGTGATGGATCTGGATCGTCGGCTCATGCGGGCCGGAGGGCGTCTGCTCGAAGATCGCCGCGTGCGCCTTTCGGCCACCAGCCGGGGCCTGCCCCGTCCAGCCGACCTGCTTTCCGTTGCCAGCCAGAGGTTTGACCTCTCTGCCGGACGGCTCAATGCGGCCCTCGAGCGCAATGTCAGCCTGCATGACCGCGACCTGATGCGTTTTGCCGCCCGCCTGACGCCGAGCCTTCTGGATCGCCCACGCCGGTTGAAGGCCGAGCGCCTCAATGACCTTGCCACTCGCTTGGGCCTCGCCACCCGCCGCGCAGCCGACCAAGCCGAACGACGGGCCAGATTGCCCGATCTGGCCGCGCGAATGGCTGGCGCGGTTGAACGCAGACTGACCACCGCATCGGAGCGACTATCGGGATTGGACAAGCTACGGCTATCCCTCGATCCAAACCGGCCTTTGGAACTTGGCTTTGCCCGCGTGCACCATGCCGATGGCAGCCTCGCCAGAAGCGGCGCAGAATTGATCGAGGGAGAAGCCGTGCGTTTGGTCTTTGCCCACGATAGCCGCCAAGCCCTGATCAGCGACGCCGCCGCGCCACCTCCGACGGCAAAACCTCAGAAGGTCCCGTCCAAAAAGACCGCCGAGGGCTCACAAGGCAGCCTGTTCTAGACCTAACGGTCCTTAGGGGTTAAAAGAACCGCATGAACGCGTTCGACAGAGACAAGATTTCAAAACCGACAGAGCCCGCCGTCCTGCATTACGGGGATGGCGAGTTCGTGGTGATGAAGCCCGGTGCCTTTGTTCTTTGCGCCGTGACCGGGCAGAAAATCCCCCTAGAGGCTCTGCGCTACTGGAACCCAATCGCACAGGAGGCCTATGCCGGACCTGAGCAGGCCTTGGTGCGCTGGCAGGCCCTAAATCCCAAGGCTTAACCCGACACGCGGTTTTTGCGGGACAGACATCTTTACAGATCATCGAATTTTAACCGTTACGGTTGCCTGTTACATTCGACAAAGTGTATCAATTAAACCTAAGATAAGTTGGCCCCTGTCGCCGCAATGCGAAAGCGAGGGACGTTCGGCCGATACCTGGAATTGAAGCGATCAAATTGGTCCCTGGAGCTACGGAAACATGAGTGCCAAACTTGGCGCGCTCCGCGTGTTGTTGATCGACGACAATGCCAATATGCGCTCGATCATCGCTGCCATCTTAGAAGGCATCGGCATCAAGGATGTCCGCCACGCCAAGGATGGCGAGATCGGCCTTGGCATTTTGCGCGAGTGGCCCGCTGATATTGCCATTATCGACTATCTGATGAGCCCAATGGATGGCTTGGAATTTACCCGTAAGATTCGCCTTGGTCGCGGCGCTTTAAACAACCAACTGCCCATCATCATGGTGACCGGTTATGCCGACCGCGTCCGGGTTCTAGAGGCGCGCGATGCTGGGGTGACCGAGCTGGTGGTCAAGCCCGTGACGGCCAATGCGGTCCTGACGCGGCTTAATCAGGTGATTTACAAGCCCAGATCCTTTGTCCGAACTGATGACTATTATGGCCCAGACCGGCGGCGTAGAAGCGATCTAGCCTATGTTGGCCCCATGATGCGCAAGTCCGATCTCAGTCCAAAGTCCCGAGTCGTCCATCTCTAGAGACGCTAGATGGCAGATTTGGAAACGCGCTCAGCCAAGTCTGCATAGACCTCACCGGGCCAGCGCTTATGGACCCAGAACCATTCTTCTGGGCGCTCGCGAATACGATCTTCCATAAAGCGGTTGATCAAGCGAACACCGGCTTCGATGTCGGCTGTGCGGTCACCGGTTCGCGGCACGATGATGGGATCGTGTACCACCACCTTGAACCGCGCCCCTTTGGTGCGCTGCACGGACATGGGCTGCAGCACCGTTCCGAACCTTAGGGCCAATCGGGTCGGGCCTGGCGCGGTGTGGGCGAGGTGGCCAAAGAAGGGCGCAGCCACGCCGCCATTGAACTTTTGATCATTCATCAGCGCGACGGACTCCCCGCGCCCCATGGCCTCGAGCAGTTCGCGCGCGCCGTCACCGCCCTTAGGTGCAAAGAGCCGCACGCCATAGCGAAACCGGCTCTTCTTAATGCGATCATCGACATAGGGATTGTTGGCCGCCCGATAGGTCATCTGGCAGGTCACGCCCGAATCGACGATGGCGGCGGGCATGACCTCCCAGTTGGACAGATGGCCTGAGATAAAGACCACCGGTAGGCGTTCAGCGGCGATCTGATGCAGGCGCTCGACATTGACCACCTCGACCCGGCCTGTAGACGGCAAGATCCGGTCCATCAGCGAAAATTCAGCAAAGGTCCGGCCAAAACCGTCCCACTGCGCCACCAGAACCCGTTCGCGCTCAGCCTCGGACATGTCAGGGAAGGCCAGCCGCAGATTCCGGTCCGCAACCTTATGAGCCCCCGACAAGGGCCCCAGAGCCCGCAAGACCGCGCCGCCCATGGCCGAGGCCCAATCGACCGGCAATAGTCGAAACAGCGCGGTGAAGATGTCAAAACCCAACGCCTCTAAGCGCCAGATCACATCCTGCTGCAGTGAGATTTTCGGGTGAGACATACCTCTGTTTAGTCCGCCAAGGCCGGTCCATGCAACGAAGAGCTTTCTCCTATCGGGAGATCGGCACGCGCCTTGCGGGGGAATCCGCTGACTGTCCCGCTTTGAGACAGTCGCACGGACAGGGCATCTCCTCATGATCGGCGACATTGATCAGCATCTCGGCAATCGCGTTCGACGCCGCAGACGCCTTTTGGGCCTGACCCAGCTGCAATTGGCGGAGAAGGTCGGGGTCCGGTTTCAGCAGGTCCAGAAATACGAATGTGGTGCCAACCGCATGTCGGCCTCTCGCGTCTGGCAGTTGGCCTTGGCGCTTAATGTGCCGGTCGCCTATTTTTATGACGGACTGGCCGATGGGGCCGAGCCTGCGTCAGAGCACGAACGCCAAGACATGTTCGCTCAGAAAGAAACATTGGACCTGATCAAGGCCTATTACGACCTTGATGAACGCCCACGTCGTCGCCTGCTGGATCTAGCCAAATCCTTGAATAGCGACCTGGAGCCAATCTGAGCGATCTGGCTTTTCAAGGTTCCGGCGTCAGGCTAAGCCATAAGGCATGAGCACCCTGACCCATGACCGTCTCCAGTCCCTTGAGGACTTCATCCTTCGCCTGAATGCCGAGGCCGCGCAGGTGATCTTGCCCCTGTTCCGCGCTGACCACGGACTGGAGAACAAGGCCTCTGATGGGGCCTTCGATCCGGTCACCGCCGCCGACAAGGGCGCTGAGGCTGCGATCCGGCAACTGATTTCCAAGGCCTTCCCCGATCATGGCGTGATTGGCGAGGAATATGGCGAAGATCGTCCCGGCGCCGAATTTGTCTGGGTCCTCGATCCCGTCGATGGCACCCGCGCCTTTGTGGCGGGCCTACCCGTTTGGACGACCCTCATCGGTCTGCGCTATCAAGGTGCGCCGGTCCTTGGGCTGATTGGCCAAGCCTATCTGGATGAGGCCTTTGTCGGCTCCAAAACCTTGGGTTCGCGGATGATTCGCGGCACCTCTTCCGTCCCGCTCAAGGTGCGGGCCTGCCCGCAACTGAGCGATGCCATCATTGCCACCACCGATCCGGGCCTGTTCGACGCCCACGAGGCCGCGGCTTGGAGCGATGTGCGGGCCAAGTCCCGGCTCGCGCGCTTTGGCTGCGATGCCTATGCCTATGCCATGGTCGCGCTGGGCAAGATGGACATGGTCCTAGAGACTGGCCTGAAGAGCTGGGATATCGAGGCGGCCATCCCGGTGATCGAGGGGGCTGGCGGTATTGTATCAGATTGGCACGGTCGCCCGATCACAGCGACGCCTGCTCTGACCGGTGGGCAGATGGTGATCGGTGGAGATCAGGCTTGCCTCGAACAGGCTCTGGCCTGCCTGACCCAAGCGGCCAAGGGCTAGGGCGCGACCTCGGCGGCGAGCGCGTCGAAGGCCTGCCAGAACGGTGCGCGCAAGGCGTCGGTTTCCATCAGGATTTCGTGGAACGCGCCCTCGACCATCTGGTGACGGCCTTTGGGCATGCGGGCCGTGACCGCCGCCTGTTCGCTATTGTCGACCAAGGCTTCCGCACCCGCCCCCAGAACAATCACAGGAATGCTAATCTTGGTGACCGCCGAATCCTTGGCCAGCCAATCACAGGCTTGGAACGCAAATTTCAGCCAGCTCCAGGTCGGTGAGCCGAGGGCCAAATCCGGGCAGGCCGTGATCTGGGCGAAGGCCCGGTCAAAGCGGCTCTGATCATGGGTCAGGGCATTGTTGGCGAAATCGGACGTAAAGGGCTTGCCCGGATCGCCCAGCACATAGTCACCGCCCTTGCCCAGCAAGACCATGGCTTGGGCCAGCAGCCGCGTGACCGCCTTGGGCCGACCGCCGGTATTGAGCCCAAACATCGGGGCCGACAGGATCGCCGCGCTAAAGCGGCTTTCTCCGTGGCCCAGCGCAACTGCCGTCAAGCAGCCACCCATCGAATGGCCCATCGCGATCCACGGCTTGGGAAGGCGCGTTTCAAAGGCTGCGAGCAGGGCTTGATAATCGTCAAGAAAGGGCTGGACCCCCTCGGCATGGCCCTTGAGACGGTCGGGCAGCACGCGATGCGACAGGCCTTGGCCGCGCCAGTCATGGACCAGAACCACAAAGCCTCTGGCCTGCAGGTCGGTGACCACTTCAAAATATTTTTCGATCGCTTCGGTCCGGCCGGGGCTGAGCACCACAGACCCTCGAACCTTTGACGGGTCCTTAGACGCAAACAGGGCGGCACGCAGACGCGCACCGCCCTGTTCGGTAAACCATTCCGCCGCGCCGTCCGTTGGAACCGGTGCCTGAGGTAAATCAAGCAGGGGCGCGGCGACGGTCAAGTCTTTAGCCCCGGGCCTTAGCCATGATGGGCTGAAGCTTCATGGCCACGGACATGTCGCCATTGACCTTAATCTTGCCCTGCATGAAGGCCATGGTGGGGTCGAGCTTGCCATCGGCCATCGACTGGAAATCGTCAAAAGCGATGACGATGGTGCAGTCAGCAGGCTTGTCGTCGTTGGTCACAGAGCCACCATCGAT
>CANKPO010000095.1 GCA_947484535.1 Caulobacteraceae bacterium | reverse complement strand
GCCCTTTTGCGTGCGCAGCTTGGACACGACCCGCTCGACTTCCAGCGGTGGAACGATCGTATCGGCTGAGCCGTGCAGGATCAGACCCGAGGCGGGGCAGGGGGCGAGGAAGCTGAAATCATACATATTTGTCGGCGGTGACACTGAGATAAAGCCATCGGTCTCTGGACGGCGCATCAGAAGCTGCATCCCGATCCAGGCGCCAAAGCTATAGCCCGCAACCCAGCACTGTGAGGCGGTGGGGTTCGTGGTCTGCAACCAGTCCAAAGCGGTAGCCGCATCAGCCAACTCGCCAATGCCGCTGTCAAATTCACCTTGGCTGCGACCGACGCCGCGGAAGTTGAACCGCAGGACCGCGAAGCCGCGCTTCATGAACAGGTGGTACAGCTGCACCGCCACAGGGTTGTTCATATGGCCCTGGGCCTTGGGGTGAGGGCTGAGGATCAGAGCAATCGGGGCGTTTTCGCGCTTGCCCGGTGCATATCGTCCTTCGATTCGTCCGGCTGCTCCGGTCAGAACCACTTCAGGCATCGTCTCTCCAACTTAACTGTGGCGGACCAAGGCGGCGCAATCTGCGCCAAATCAGCGGAGAATACTTGACCGCTGCGCTTGGTCTTCCTATTTCCAATCTATATACGGATGTCTGGGCCGCACCCGCAAGGTCGCGGTTTGTAACACAGAGGGCGGCTGTTGCGCGCGATTTCTGCGGGAGTAAACCATGCGATTGAGCACTAAAGGTCGTTATGCCGTCATGGCCATGACCGATCTGGCCAAGCAGAGCGGAGCCAAGGCCGTTTCGCTGGCCGATATCGCCTCGCGTCAGGAAATTTCATTGTCCTATCTGGAACAGCTGTTCGCCCGGCTTCGGCGCGGCGGTCTGGTCAAGAGTGTGCGCGGGCCCGGCGGCGGCTATCGCTTGGCGCGTCACGCTAACGAGACCTCGGTGGCGGAGATTGTCTTGGCCGTCGATGAGCCGATCAGGGCGACCCGTTGCGCAGGTCAAGGCTCTCCCAAGGGCTGTATGATGGGCGGGGAGCGCTGTGTGACCCATGCCCTTTGGGACGAGATGGGCCGTCACATCCATTCCTATCTGGCCAGCGTGACCCTTGATGACGTCATTTCCGGCAAGCTCAGCCAGGACTCGGCGCAGGCGGCCTGATTAGTCTTGACCGGTTCGAGCACATATCTGGATTATAACGCCACGGCCCCGGTTCGGCCGCAGGTGAAGGCTGCCATGATGGCGGTGCTTGATCTGGTGGGTAATCCGTCCTCGATCCATGCCGGTGGCAGGGCGGCTCGGGCCGTGATCGAGGCGGCGCGTGAGGCGGTGGCGGCCCTGATCATGGTGCCTGCCCAGACCATCATCTTTACCAGTGGCGGTACAGAGGCCAATGCCCTCGCCATTGAAAGCGCTGTGGCGGCGGGAAGTCGGCGACTGATCATTGGCGCCACAGAACATGATTGCGTGCTGGAAACGGCGCTGGCCAGTGGCGTATCGGTCGAGACCTGGCCCGTCGATGGCCATGGCGTTGCCGATCTGGCCTGGCTCAGTGAGCGGCTAGCCCGTTGGGACAGCGCCGATGGCCGCCCGTTTGCGGCCCTGATGCTGGCCAATAATGAAACCGGCGTGATCCAGCCGACGTGTGAGGCGGCTGATCTTTTGCGGACCTATGAAGGATGGCTCCATGTCGATGCGGTGCAGGCGGCGGGCAAGATCATTGTCGATGGACGCGGCTGCGGTGCGGATACATTGGCCTTGTCAGCCCATAAGCTTGGCGGCCCTCAGGGTACGGGTGTCCTGACCTTTGGCCCTCGCGCAGTGCTGTCGCGACGCTTGCATGGCGGCGGGCAGGAGCGCGGTCGCCGTGCTGGCACCGAAAACCTGCCAGGCATTGCAGGCTTCGGGGCGGCTGCTGAAGCGGCCATGACGGATATGGCCCAGAGCAAGATGCAGGCGGCTTGGCGTGATGAGGCTGCGGCTTATTTGAAGTCTGAAGCGGGAATTCTGGTTGTTGGCGAGGGCGCGGCGCGCCTGCCCAACACGCTTTGCTTGGCCAAGGCAGGCTTTAGCGCGGACCTCCAGGTGATGGCGCTGGATCTGGCGGGGATCATGGTCTCCACCGGGGCGGCCTGTTCGTCGGGCAAGGTGCGGCCAAGTCCGGTCTTGACCGCTATGGGCCTAGAACCCCTCGCCGGATCGGCCCTTCGGGTCAGCGGCGGCTGGGATACGACACAGTTGGATTGGACAAGATTTGCGCAGGCTTGGCTTGAGGCCAACCGGCGCCATCAGTCCCGCAGACCCGCCTCGGCGGCTTAAGGGACAGGAGCGTAAAGACTATGGCTGCGGTCAAAAAGACCATCGATCAGGTTGAGCAACTCGAGACGTACGAGCATGGATTTGTCACGGATATTGCTCAAGATTTCGCCCCGCGTGGCCTGAGCGAAGATATTGTGCGGTTCATTTCGGCCAAGAAAGAAGAGCCCGAATGGATGCTGCAATGGCGGCTGGAAGCCTATGCCCGCTGGCTGCAGATGGAAGAGCCGGATTGGGCCAAGGTCGAGTACGTCAAGGTTGACTATCAAAACCTCTATTACTATGCCGCGCCGAGCCAAAAGGTCGGCCCCATGAGCCTGGACGAGGTCGATCCAGAACTGCTGAAGACCTATGCCAAGCTGGGCATTCCCCTTCGCGAGCAAGAGGTGCTTGCCGGAGTCCAGGGCGCGCCGCGCTATGCGGTGGATGCGGTGTTCGACAGTGTTTCGGTCGTCACCACCTTCAAGAAGGAATTGGCGCAGGTCGGCGTGATCTTCTGTTCGTTCAGTGAGGCGGTGCGCGAGCACCCTGAGTTGGTCAAGCGCTATCTGGGCTCGGTTGTTCCGACTACGGACAACTATTTCGCCTGCCTGAACTGCGCGGTCTTTTCGGACGGATCCTTCGTCTATATCCCGCCGGGCGTGCGCTGTCCGATGGAGCTATCGACCTATTTTCGTATCAATGCCCAAGAAACTGGCCAGTTTGAGCGGACCCTGATCATCGCCGATAAGGGGTCTTACGTCTCCTATCTGGAGGGCTGCACGGCCCCTCAGCGCGACGAGAACCAACTCCACGCCGCTGTGGTCGAGTTGGTGGCGCTCGATGATGCTGAGATCAAATATTCCACCGTCCAAAACTGGTATCCGGGTGATGCGGACGGCAAGGGCGGCATCTATAATTTCGTGACCAAGCGCGCCGATTGCCGCGGTGTGCGGTCGAAAGTGTCGTGGACCCAGGTCGAGACCGGCTCTGCCGTGACGTGGAAGTACCCCTCCTGCATCCTGCGCGGTGATGAGAGCGTCGGTGAGTTCTATTCGATCGCTATCACTAATGGTCGCCAGCAGGCCGATACCGGGACCAAGATGATCCATCTTGGCAAGAACACGCGTTCACGCATTATTTCTAAAGGCATTTCTGCGGGAAATTCGTCGAACACCTATCGCGGTTTGGTCTCTGCCCATGCTAAGGCGACAGGCGCGCGGAACTTTACCCAATGCGACAGTTTGCTGATCGGCAACACCTGCGCGGCCCATACGGTGCCCTATGTCGAGGCGCGCAATGCGTCGGCCAAGTTCGAGCATGAGGCCACGACGACACGGCTTTCTGACGACCAACTGTTCTATGTCATGCAGCGCGGGCTCTCGCGTGAAGAGGCGGTGCAGTTGCTGGTCAACGGCTTTGTCCGTGAAGTCCTGCAAGAATTGCCGATGGAATTTGCCGTTGAAGCGCAAAAGCTAGTGGCCATCTCGCTAGAAGGCTCCGTCGGATGAGCCCAAACCAAACATCTCCCTTCCCCCTTGAGGGGGGAAGGGTCGGGGATGGGGGTGAAGGCGGTTCGGGTTTATCCCCGGTCGTTGCTACTTCCGTTTCTAAGTCTGCACCGACCGTAGCCCCCCCATCCCCGGCCCTTCCCCCTCGAGGGGGGAAGGGGGCTTCTATAGCGCGGGCTCGGCGTTTGCGTCGGGAGCAGACCCTAGCGGAGAAGGCTCTGTGGGCGGCTTTGCGCGAGTTAAAGGACAATTGGCGTCGGCAGGTTCCTATCGGTTCCTATGTTGCTGATTTTGCTCACCATCGCTCTCGCTTGATCATTGAAGTCGATGGCTATTATCACTCCCTGCCTGAGACGATCGAGCGCGACGCAGTTCGCACGGCTTGGCTCAACGAAGCGGGCTATAGCCTCGTCCGTTTCCCCGAAAAGACCGTTCGCGACGACCTCTATACCGTCAACGACCAGATCTGCGCCCTCCCGCCGACCCCTAATCCTAACCCATTCTGCACCGCGCAGATGGGCGTTTGAGAGAAGTTCTTATGTTGTCAGTTACCAACCTGCATGTCGAAGTCGGTGGCAAGCCGATCCTCAAGGGTCTGTCCTTGGAGGTCCCCGCGGGCGAGGTCCATGCGATCATGGGCCCGAATGGCGCTGGAAAATCGACCCTGTCCTATACGCTGGCGGGGCGTGAGGGCTATGAGGTCACGCAAGGGGCCGCCAGCCTAAACGGCGAGGACCTGTTCGCGCTGGAGGCCAATGAGCGGGCGGCCAAGGGTCTGTTTCTGTCGTTCCAGTATCCGCTGGAGATCCCCGGCGTGCCGAGCCTAACCTTCATTCGCACCGCCCTGAACGCCCAGCGCAAGGCGCGCGGTGAAGACGAAATCGGTGCCCCGGCCTTTCTAAAGCTGGCCCGTGAAAAGGCGGCCAGCCTGAAGATCGACTTCGACATGCTCAAGCGGCCGCTCAATGTCGGCTTCTCAGGTGGTGAGAAGAAGCGAATGGAAATCTTTCAAATGGCGATGCTTTCGCCGAAATTTCTGATCTTGGATGAAACCGATTCCGGGCTTGATATCGACGCCTTGAGGATCGTGTCAGAGGGGGTCAATGACCTGCGTTCGCCTGAGCGGGGGATGCTGGTCATTACCCACTATCAGCGTCTGCTCGACTATATCAAACCCGACCGGGTCCATGTTCTGGCAGCGGGTAAGATCGTCGCATCTGGTGGTCCAGAGCTGGCCTTGGAACTGGAAGAGACCGGCTATGACCGGTTCTCGCAGGTCGCAGCATGAGCCTAGCGCTCGCCCTTCAAAGTGGGAATGTCACGTCCCTGCCCAGTCGCCGCGATGAGGCTTGGCGCTATACGGACCTGCGCGCGGCTTTGCGGGCCATTCCGGAGGCGTCGCCCAGGGGCGAGGCGCCGCTGGCTGCTGGCCCATTTGGCAATATCGCTTCGTCTCAGCAACTGAAAATTATTAATGGCGAAGGTCCAAGTAGATTAGTTATTACCGAGTCAATGGTTCCGTGGTCCCGCCTCCAAATAGAGAATAAGCCAACTATTGAATTGCGGATCATTGCAGATAAAAATGCAGGGTCACACCAGTCGACCTTGAACATTCAAGTCGAACCCGGTGTCCGAGCTATCTTGCTAGAAAGTCATGAAGGTTTTGGAGGTGCATATCTCAACGTTTTTGATTTGAACATCCATCTTGGGGTGGGAGCGAGTCTTGAACGGATCGTGATCCTGAACGATAGCTCAGAGGCCATCAGCGTTGTCACGGCGACAGTCGATCTGGCCGCCAATGCCACGTTCAACCAAACGGTCCTGACCACCGGGGCCAAGCGCCAGCGGTTTGAGACCCATGTGAACCATCCGGGGCAGGGCGCATCGGTGCGGCTCGACGGCGTCTATCTGCTTGGCGACGCGCGCCACAGCGATCAGACCACGGTTGTCACCCACAAGGGCGAGGGCGGCACCACGAACCAACTGACCAAGGGTGCCGTGCGCGACAGTTCTCGCGCCGTCTTTCAAGGAAAGATCATCGTCGCGCGCGGGGCCGATCAGACCGATGCGCGCATGGGCCACCATGCCCTGATCCTGTCGGAGCGCGCGGAGATCGACGCCAAGCCTGAGCTTGAGATCTATGCCGATGACGTTTCCTGCGCCCACG
>CANKPO010000094.1 GCA_947484535.1 Caulobacteraceae bacterium | reverse complement strand
GGCCAACACCCGGAATAAACACCGCCTCGGCCTCAACGCCCGGGGCAAATTTGAGCAGCCACTTGCGGGTACCGTCGCGGCTGACCTGCCGCTCGGTCACTTCGGGACGCGCCACGATAAAGCGGTCGGCCAGCACCGCACGGACGTCCTTGCCGACATCGGTCATGCGGTCGAAATCGGTTACGCCAAAATGGTTGATCCAGCGCCAGATCTGCGCCGTGCGCATCTTGGCCTTATCGGGCGCGCAGGCCTCTCCCGCGATCAAGGCGGCCTTGATCCCCTCGCGTGTCAGACCCGCTAGGTTGATCGGGCCTTTTGGGGCCTGAGGCGTCACGGCCGAGGCCGACGCGCGCGAAAGATCTAGCGTAACGCCCAAGAGGCCGTGTCCTACAGGGTTGGGGGTAAAGACCGTTTGGGCTTCATAACAGATAAGGCCGAACTTCCAAAATCCGAGGTCTATGGTCGCAGGCCCCGTCTTTAGGGCCCAATTTTCGACAGGAGTGATTGTGCGCCCGCTAAGCCGGTGGTTAAACGGCTCCAGCCCAATGTCACAAGGGCCTAGATGGATCTGTTCCTTGCCGGCTAACGAGACGCCCCTGTCTGAAGACCGCACCCATTTCGCCGATCTGATGGACCGGGTGGGCGCTGAGCAAGACCGCGTGGCCTTTGCCGCGCTCTTTTCTCACTATGGCCCTCGCGTGAAGGGCTATTTGATCCGGCTTGGGCTTGGTCAGGCTCAGGCCGAAGACCTAGCCCAAGAGGTGATGGTGACGGTCTGGCGCAAGGCGGGCCTGTTTGATCGGCGCCAAGCCTCGGTCGCCACCTGGATCTTTCGCATTGCCCGCAATCGCCGCATTGACCTGTTTCGGCAAGATCAGCGTGCCGTGCTGGATGCGGATGACCCTGCGCTCCTGCCGTCAGCAGAGGCGGCTCCAGACGCCCATCTGGACGCCGTAGAGCAGGAAGGTCAGATGCGGTTGGCCATGGCTGATCTGCCCGCCGAGCAGATGGATCTGATCCGCAAGGCCTTCTATGAGGGCCTCACCCATCGCCAGATCGCCGATGCGACGGGCATCCCGCTTGGCACGGTAAAGTCTCGGCTCAGGCTGGCCTTCAATCGGCTTCGATCCCGGCTGGAGGGTGCAGAATGAGAGAAAATCGTCATCCGACCTTGAAGAACCCGACGTCACGTTCATATGGTTTCAAGACGCGCGCGATGATCATCGGGCCCAACCCACAGAATTTAGGCTTTATTTCGTGATCCCAACCCTGACCCCCCTCGCCGAAATGGCCAAGGCCCAACCGGCCTTAAGGTTGTTGCTGGACACGGCGGCCTTCATGCGGGACGAGGCGGTCTTTGCTGAAAATGACCTGTCCGCCAGTGAGGCAGACCTCATCGGCGGCGCGCTGCTGGAACAGGAAATGGCCGTTGAGATCAGCGCCAAGGGGTTTGATCGGGTCATGGCTCAGATTGCTGAGCTAGATCAGGCCGACCATCGCGCCGCCCTTGCGGCAAAGGCCGCTGGTCAAGGCCTCTCTGAAATCCTGAACCTGCCCGCCCCTATACGCGACGCCGCGCTCAATGCGCTGGAACATAGTGGTTGGAAATTTGGTGGCCGAGGCCTTAAGCGCCTTGCCCTTGCCGAGCCGACCGCTGACGGCGTCCATGTCGAACTGTTGCGGATCGTTCCGGGCTCTGGAAGCCCGCGCCACGACCATGAGGGCGACGAGGTAACCTTGGTCCTGTGCGGCGCCTATCATGATGGCCATCAGCGCTATGGGGCCGGAGATATTGCCGTCGCCCATAAGGGCTTTGTGCACCAGCCGGTCGCTGAACCCGGTCAGGTCTGTTTTGCCCTCGCGGTCAATGTCGGTGACCTCCGCTTTTCGGGCGCCGTGGGCCTAGTCCAACGCGCCCTTCGTCTGCATTAGTCAAAAATTAGCCCATCCAAGCCTTTCTCGATCACAAGCTCCCCTTTGGGCGCTTGCGCTTGTCGGTAGTTGCGCTAGCGTCGCGGCAACATCGAACAGACGTTTAAACGGGAGGTAACAACGATGAAGGCTGTGCTGAGCAAGAGTGTCGGCGGTCCAGAAACTCTGGTACTGGAAGAGGTCGCAGATCCGGTCGCAAAGGCCGGTCAGGTTCTGCTGGCGGTCAAGGCCTGCGGCGTCAACTATCCCGACGTGCTGATCATCGAAGACAAGTACCAGTTCAAGCCCGCCCGCCCCTTCTCGCCCGGCGGTGAAGTGTCCGGCGTGGTTGAGGCTGTTGGCGAAGGCGTCACAGGGCTCAAGGTCGGTGACCGGGTCATCGCCTCGACCGGCAATGGCGGCATGGCTGAAAAGATCGCGCTCGATGCGGCTCGCTGCATCCCTATGCCGGCCTCCATGCCCTTTGATGAGGCTGCGGCCTTCATCATGACCTATGGCACCTCGCACTATGGTCTGAAACAACGCGCCACCATCAAGCCGGGCGAAAGCCTGCTGGTGCTCGGTGCCGCAGGCGGCGTCGGTCTGGCAGCGGTCGAGCTGGGCAAGGCCATGGGGGCCAAGGTCATTGCCGCAGCCTCGTCACAGGAAAAGGTCGATCTGGCCATTTCACGCGGCGCAGATAGCGGCGTGGTCTATCCCACCGGCCCGTTCGATAAGGACGGTAAGAAGGCTCTGGCCAACCTCTTCAAGGAAGCCTGCGGTCCCAATGGCGTTGATGTCATCTATGACGCGGTCGGCGGCGACTATGCCGAGGCCGGCCTGCGCTCCATGGCCTGGGAAGGCCGCTTCTTGGTCATCGGCTTCCCCGCCGGTATCCCGGCCATTCCGCTCAACCTGACCCTGCTCAAGAGCTGTCAGGTCGTCGGCGTGTTCTGGGGCGCCTTCGTGGCCCGCGAGCCCAAGCTGCACCAAGAAAATGTCGCCGAGCTGATGCAGCTCTATGTCGACGGCAAGATCCGCCCCCATGTGTCGGAAACCTTCAGCCTCGCTGATTCCGGCAAGGCCATAACCCACCTCGCCAGCCGCAAGGCCATGGGCAAGGTCGTGGTGACGATGGACTAGTGCTGAGAGGGTGGGGGTTTAAGAAAACAAGGCCCTCACTTAGGCCCTCTCCCACAGGGAGAGGGTTGGGTGAGGGGGATACCCCCTACCCCGGCTTCGCCGGTACTTCCCCCAGAGGGGGAAGATCCAAGAACGATAAATCTTCCCCCTCTGGGGGAAGTGGCCCGAAGGGCCGAAGGGGGTCTTAAGCCTCAAACCCGTCCGGCAGGCCCACCATGTGGAAGCCGGCATCGACATGGACCACTTCGCCGGTGGTCGAGCGGCCGAGATCGGACAGGAGCCAGAGGGCAGCGCCTGCGACACCTTCCATCGAGGTATCTTCCTTCAAGGCGCTAAAGGCACGGCCCTGAGACAACATGCCCCGACCGCCCGAAATACCCGCCAGCGACAGGGTGCGCATGGCGCCGGCGGAGATGGCATTGACCCGAATACCCTGAGGCCCCAGATCGCGGGCCACATAGCGGGTTGAGGCCTCAAGCGCAGCCTTGGCCACACCCATGACATTGTAGTTGGGGATCACCCGCTCTGCACCCAGATAGGTCATGCAGATGATCGAGCCGCCATTGGGCATCAGCTTGGCGGCGCGGCGCGAACAGTCGACAAAGCTGAAGGCCGAGATGTTCATCGCATTGAGGAACCCCTCACGCGTGGTGTTCTCGACGAACGAGCCCTTGAGCTGTTCCTTGTCGGCAAAGGCGATGGAGTGGACGAGGAAATCGATCGTGCCAAAGGCAGCCTCGACCTCAGCAAAGGCGGCGTCCATCGAGGCATCATCGGCCACATCGGCCTGGATCAGCAGCTTAGACCCGACGCTTTCGGCCAGAGGACGCACCCGGCGCTCCAGACCTTCGCCCATATAGCTAAAGGCCAGTTCTGCGCCCTGGGCGGCCAGTTGCGAGGCAATGCCCCAAGCAATGGAATTGTGATTGGCAACGCCCATGATCAGGCCCTTCTTGCCCTTCATCAGCTCGCCCTTGGGCAGATCATATTCGTCAGCCATGGTGTCTCCTTTGCCCGCCGGAGCGGGGCATCTATCAGTCTTCGAGGCGGCTCATAATCACGCAACCATTGGTGCCGCCAAAGCCGAAGCTGTTGGACATGACCGTGTCGAGCTTGCGATCAACGCGCTTGCGCACAATGGGCAGGCCCTCAAAGGCCGGGTCCAGATTTTCGATATTGGCGCTTTCGCAGACAAAGTCGTTATTCAGCATCAGGAGGCTATAGACCGCCTCCTGCGCGCCCGCCGCTCCGAGGGAGTGACCGGACAGGGACTTGGTCGAGGAGATCAGAGGCGCATCCTCACCAAAGACCTCGCGCACGGCTTCCATCTCCTTGGCATCGCCAACCGGGGTCGCGGTGCCATGGGGGTTGAGATAGTCGACCTTGCGGTTCAGACCCTTCATGGCCAGCTTCATACAGCGCACCGCGCCCTCGCCCGAGGGGGCGACCATGTCATGGCCGTCGGAATTGGCCGCATAGCCGGTAATTTCGGCATAGATCTTGGCGCCGCGCGCCTTGGCATGTTCTAGCTCTTCAAGCACGAGCACCGCCGCGCCGCCCGCGATGACAAAGCCGTCGCGGTCGCGGTCATAGGCCCGTGAGGCCTTGGTTGGGGTAGCGTTAAAGTTGGAGGACATGGCCCCCATGGCGTCGAACAGCACCGACAGGGTCCAGTCGAGCTCTTCGCAGCCGCCCGCAAAGATCACATCCTGCTTGCCCATCTGGATCTGCTCAGCGCCCGCACCGATACAGTGGGTCGAGGTCGCGCAGGCCGACGAGATCGAATAGTTGATGCCGCGGATCTTGAACCAGGTGGCCAAGGTCGCCGAGGGACCCGAGCTCATGGCCTTGGGCACCGCAAAGGGGCCAACCCGTTTGGGGCCCTTGTCTTGGGCGATCTGGGCCGAGTTGATGATCGAGCGGGTCGAGGCCCCGCCAGAGCCGACAATCAGGCCGGTCCGCTCGTTGGAAACTTCGGTTTCGCTCAGGCCTGAATCGGCAATAGCCTGATCCATAGCAATATGGGCATAGGCCGTGCCGGGGGCGAGGAAACGGGCCGCGCGGCGGTCAACAAGGCTTTCCCAATCGATGATCGGGGCGGCATGGACCTGACAGCGAAAACCCAGCTCCGTATAGTCTGGCGCCGCAATGACCCCAGACTTGGCCTCTTTCAGCGAGGACAGAACCTCTTGGCTATTGTTCCCAATTGAGGAGACGATACCGATACCCGTTACGACGACGCGGCGCATATGCGCATCCTTCCCATGAGGGAGCCCCTAGAGGCTCTTCTCTATCATTATTGTTGGTTCTTGTGACGGTTCGATCAAGCCAGGTCCTTGGCGTCGAACAGGCCGACCCGCAAATCCTTGGCCTCATAGATGGGCTTGCCGTCGGCCAGCATGATGCCGTCGCCGACACCCATGACCAACTTGCGGATGATCACCCGCTTAAGATCGATGCGATATTCGACCTTCTTGATCTTGGGCGTCACTTGGCCGGTAAACTTCACTTCGCCCACGCCCAAGGCGCGGCCCTTGCCCGGCGCGCCGGACCAGCCAAGATAGAAGCCGACCAACTGCCACATGGCGTCAAGGCCAAGGCAGCCGGGCATGACAGGGTCGCCGATAAAGTGGCACTGGAAGAACCAAAGCGAGGGGTCAATATCAAGCTCGGCCTGAACCTGGCCCTTGCCGTGCAAACCGCCGTCGCGGGTGATCGAGGTGATGCGATCCATCATCAACATATTGGGAACCGGCAACTGCGCATTGCCCGGACCGAACATCTCGCCGCGCCCACAGGCCAACAGCTCTTCTTTGTTATAGTGGTCTTTGACGGGCATCATGGGCTTTGGATTCCTAATCGCAGCGCCCTTTTAGGCCCCGCCGTGACATATCTGTCGCTGGCCTAGCACAGACCGTGCCCTTGTCTCAATCGT
>CANKPO010000093.1 GCA_947484535.1 Caulobacteraceae bacterium | reverse complement strand
ATCTGGCGCACCCGCTCACGGCTAACGCCATAGTGACTGGCCAGGTCCTCAAGTGTCGTGGGGTCGTCCTTAAGGCGCCGCTCGGTCAGAATGTGGCGTTCACGGTCTGACAGTTCGGTCATGGCCGATTGCAGCAGGGTCGTGCGGATTCCGCGCTCTTCACTGTCGGCCAGTTGGGTCTCTTGGCTCACCGCATTGTCGTCGGCCAGCCAGTCCTGCCACTCGCCATCACCATCGACCCGCAAGGGCGCGTTTAGGGACGCATCTGGACCGGACAGGCGCCGGTTCATCGAGATGACTTCCTCGTTCAGCACGCCCAGACGGGTGGCGATGTGGCTAACCTGGTCAGGGCGAAGATCGCCCTCTTCAAAGGCGCTGATCTCTGACTTGGCCTTGCGCAGGTTGAAGAATAGCTTCTTTTGCGCGCCGGTCGTGCCCATCTTCACCAGCGACCAAGACCGCAGGATATATTCTTGGATCGAGGCGCGGATCCACCACATGGCATAGGTCGCCAAGCGAAAGCCGCGCTCGGGCTCGAACTTCTTGACCGCCTGCATCAGGCCGACATTGCCTTCGGAGATCACCTCGCCGATGGGCAGGCCATAGCCGCGATAGCCCATGGCAATCTTGGCCACGAGACGTAGGTGTG
The DNA here is from genome assembly GCA_947484535.1 of Caulobacteraceae bacterium. GTDB lineage: Bacteria > Pseudomonadota > Alphaproteobacteria > Caulobacterales > Caulobacteraceae > CAISGS01. Next base: position 5,351 of record CANKPO010000093.1, on the reverse strand, counting down.
ATGTCACCAGACGGTGGGCAGCATTGGGGTCTTCATGTTCGCGCCAACGCTTGGCCAGCATGAACTCTTCGTCCTTGGCCAACATGGGGAACTTGCGAATCTCAGTCAGATAGCGGGACAGGCCGCCATCGGGCGACATCACCGACAAGGATTGAGCTGCAGTAGCCATCGATAGAACCCCTAATATCCTGGCGAGTGACGCATAGTGCTCCGTCGTCCTCCCCTTCGAGTGAATAGATAAGGAGCGGCTGTGGCCGGTTTAAGTCCCGCCAGACAAAAACTTAGCCTTTCAGGGTGGCGATCACATTACAAATTGGTGAGATGGACCTTATGGCGCACCCAAGCGCGCCGCTAAACCGGCCATATCCGGCGGTAATGGGGTCTCAAATCTTAGCTTTTCGCCGGTTATGGGGTGAACAAAGCCCAAAACCGACGCATGAAGGGCTTGGCGCGATAGTCCGGCCTCCGCGATCGCTTCGCGCACGGCAAGGGCAGGCGGTCCGCCGCCATAGACGCTATCGGCCAAGCAGGGCGAGCCCTTATGGGCCATATGGACCCGGATCTGGTGGGTCCGTCCGGTTTCTAGGCGGCAACTGATCCGCGCCGCATAGGGTTTGGTCTCGGGGCCATAGGCCTGTTCGACCCTGTAGCGGGTGATGGCCTCGCGCCCACCGCTCTTGAGGACGGCCATCTTTTTGCGGTCGGTGGGGGATCGTCCGATCTGGGTGACGATCAGCCCCGCTGGAGGCTCAGGCACGCCCCGAACCAGGGCGGTATAGACCCGGTCAATATCGTGGGCGGCAAAGAGGGCCGAAAGTCCAGCATGGGCCGCATCGGACTTGGCCGCGACCATGACGCCGGATGTGTCCTTGTCGAGCCGGTGAACAATGCCAGGCCGCGCAACGCCGCCAATGCCAGACAGGCTGCCCGCGCAATGGTGCAAAAGTGCATTGACCAGCGTCCCGGACGGCGTGCCCGGCGCGGGGTGAGCGGCCATACCGGCAGGCTTGTCGACAATGATCAGATGAGCATCTTCGAACAGAACGATCAGGTTTAGATCTTCCGGTGCCGGAAGTGCCGCCAGCGGTGCTGGCATCACCAGCACATAGGTCCCAGCCTTGGCCTTGGCCGAGACGTCAGTGACCGCCTTGCCCTCCAGAAACAGTGCCCCTTGCCCCATGAGAGCCTGAATACGCGCCCGAGACAGATCCGGCAGATGGGCGGCTAAAACCCGATCTAACCGATCCCCCGCGGCCTCTGGCGAGATGACGATTTGGAGGGCCTCGTCCTCTAAGGCGTCACTCGGATCGGACTGTAATAAATCTACCATGGATTAATCATAATTTGGTTACGGTCCTGTAGCGAAGCTGACACCGGATTGATCTAGCCCCTAGGCCAAACGTTTCAGTCTTGGGGTCGACACAATCATGCTTTCTTTGCGTATCCGGTCATTTTCAATGGCCAGCATTCTGGTGCTCAGCGCCGCTACTGCCGCCCATGCAGAGGTCGCAGTCAATTCTGGCCTGGCCGAAGAACTGGTCGTGACCGCGCAAAAGCGCGAGCAAAAAACCATTGATGTTCCCATTGCCCTGACTGCCTATTCAGGCAGTTTCCTTGATGAGATCGGCGTTCAAGAGTTTGAAGAACTTTCTGCCTTTGTACCCGGCTTCGAGGTGCAAAACCAGTCACCCAACAATCCCGGCTTTGTGATGCGCGGCGTTACGTCTGATGACGGCAGCGCCACGGTTGAGCCCCGGGTGTCGGTCTTCCAAGACGGCGTGTCCATCTCCAAGTCGCGCGGCTCCTATGTCGAACTGTTTGATAATGAGCGGATCGAAATCAGCAAGGGTCCCCAATCGACCCTCTTTGGTCGCAGCGCTCTGATTGGTGCGGTCAATGTTATCCAGAACAAGGCGTCGACGCGGGGCGTAGCCGGATCAGCCAAGTTCGAAGTGGGCAATTTCAACTATCGGTCCTTGGATGCGATGGCCAATATTCCGCTGAGCGAGACCCTGGCCCTTCGCGTGGCTGGCCGCGTCAAGAAGCGCGACGGCTTTGTCGAGAACGCTTTGGGCGGTCAGGATTTCAACTCCACCGACACAGCGGCCTTTCGCCTTGCCTTGCGTTGGACCCCCAGCGAAAGATTGAGCGGCGATCTGATTTTCAATCATCAGAGCGATAATCCGACCGGCACCTCGTTCAAGTCCTTGACCTACCTGCCAACCGAGCCTTTGACGGGCAAGGTTGTGGGCGATCTGGACCGTAATTCTGGTGCGGCGCTTGGCGCTAGCGACGGGTTTATGGGTGGCCGTGCCCTTGGATTGGAGCGCACCGTCTGGGGCGTTACCGGCATTGTGGCCTATGAAATCAACCAAAACCTGAACCTGACCTCGACCACAGCCTTCCGCCGGTTTGAGTCTTTGGAAATCTTCGATGCAGACGGCTTCTCCCTGCCCCTGTTCGTCTTCGCCGAAGATGCGCGCGGCGACCAGTATAGCCAAGAGATCCGGGTCAATTACGATAGCGGTAAGCGCTTCAGCGCGTTCGCCGGTGTGGGCTATTTCTACGAAGACGGCTCGCAGGCGGTGCCGCTGCAGTATAATGAGCGCGTTTTCGCCTCGCGCTCAAACCCAGCCGTAAACGGCCTTCTAGGCTTCGTTGCCCCCAATGTGGGTTCGCTGGATGCGATCAATGCCTTCCCCGCCTTGAGCACACTTAAGCTGGTTCACAGAGAAACCTTCCAGAACTTTGGTCGCACGACGTCCTACGATGTGTTCGCCGACGCGACCTACAAGGTCACCGATGCCTTAGAAATTTCAGCGGGTGTTCGTTATACGAGCGAAGATAAGCGTTCGGGCTATCGCGGAACCTTGGACAATGGCGGCTCAGTCTTTGCCAGCGGTTCGGCCGCTCGGGCTGCCGATCCCGCTACCGCGCGCGGCATTTTCTTGCAGACGACACCGGGTGGTAAGCCGCAATATAGCTCCCTCAGCGATTCTGGCATGACCTACCGCGTGGTCGGTCGCTATGCCGTGTCGCAGGACTTTAGCGTCTTTGCCTCCTATGCGCGGGGTCGCAGACCAAAGGTCTTGTCTGTTGCCGCCCCCTTGGCACCGCAAGGCAATGTGCGGTTCGCCCCCGTTGCCGCCGAGATCGTTGATTCTTACGAACTGGGCATTAAGAGCCAGTGGTTCGACCGCCGCCTTGGTCTCGAAGGCTCGGTCTACCGCTATAGCTACACCAACTTCCAAACCAGTATCCAGGTTGCGCCGGGCGTGTTCCAGACCATCAGCGCGGGCGACGCCTCATCAACCGGTTTTGAAGGCCAGATCAATTGGCGCCCGGTCGATCAACTCCGCCTTTTCGGCACCTATGCCCATGGCCCAGCCCGGTTTGACAATGGCCGCTTCAAGGGCAACCAGTGGCGTCTGTCGCCCGACAACAGCCTTTCGCTCGGCTTAAAATATGAAATGCCAGTGGCGGGAGGAGCCATTTCCCTAACGCCGACCTATACGTGGCAGTCCAAGCTGTTCTTTGACAATGACAACGACATTCCAGCTCTGCAGAGCACCGGCGACAGGGTCCAGGACGAGTTCCAAGACCCCTATGGCCTGCTCAATCTGCGGGTGACCTTCAAGCCTACCGATGCCAAGTGGAAGCTTGAAGCCTTTGCCAGCAACCTGCTGGATGAAGCCTATATCAAGGATGCGGGCAATACGGGCGGTGCCTTTGGCATTCCGACCTTCATCGCTGGCGAGCCCCGTTACTTTGGGGCATCCTTCTCCATAACCTACTAGGCCAACAACCGGCCACCAGAACACCAATCGGAACGGACACACGATATGACCCTTGATCGTCGCCAGGCACTGGCCCTAATGAGCGCTGCTGCTGCGGGCACCCCCGCAGCGGTGGCCGCCAAGTCGAACAGCAAACCAGCCTTCGCCCATGGTGTCGCCAGCGGCGATCCCTTGGCTGACCGTTTGGTGATCTGGAGCCGGGTGTCGGGCGTCGGGACGACGAGTGTGCCGGTTCAATGGCAGGTCGCTACCGATGCCGAATTTACGCAGGTGGTCGCCAAGGGCCAAACTGTGGCGGCGACAGCGCGCGACCATACGATCAAGATCGATGTGAGCGGACTTAAGCCAATCACTGACTATCACTATCGCTTCATCTGTCAGGGCGTGACCTCGCCTGTGGGCCGTGGGCGGACCTTGCCGACTGGTTCGGTGAAGGATGTGGTGCTGGCCGTAGCGAGCTGCTCGCTCTATCCGGCGGGCTTTTTCAACGCCTATCAGGCCATCGCCAAGCTCGAGCGCGTCGATGCCGTGCTGCATCTGGGCGACTATATCTATGAATATGGTGCGGCACCCGACGACTATGGCATGTCCATCGGTGCCAAGATCGGGCGCATAACTGAGCCCGCCCACGAGATTGTCAGCCTCTCGGACTATCGGGCCCGTCATGGGCTCTATAAGAGCGATCCGGACCTCCAGGCTGCCCATGCTCGCGCGCCTTGGATCGTGGTCTGGGATGACCATGAGACCACCAACGACGGCTGGCTCAATGGGGCTGAAAACCACCAGCCCGTGACCGAAGGCGATTGGGCTGCCCGCAAGGCGGTTGCCTTGCGGGCCTATCATGAGTGGATGCCGATCCGCGATCCCGCACCAGGACAGTCCCTCTCGGCGATCAACCGGTCCTTCTCCTTCGGTGATATCGCGACCTTGATCATGACCGAAACCCGCCTGTCGGCACGTGATGAGCAACTGACCTATGAGGCAGACCTGCTCGTCAAGGGCCCGGATGGAAAGCTTGTGCCCGACCTGGCCGGTTTTAATGCCAAGCTCAACAGCCCCTCACGCCAACTGATGGGCCCTGCCCAAGAGGCTTGGCTCGGCCAAGAGCTCGATCGTTCGGTCAAGGCGGGCCAGACCTGGCAGGTGCTGGGCAATCAGGTGGTTATGGCCCGGGTCAAGGGTCCGCAACTGCCTAAGGTTATGGGTCCTGAGGCTTGGGCGGCGATGCTGGCCAAGATTCCCGAAACCTATCGCGCGCGCTTTGCCGAGGCTGCCGAACTGACGGCGCTGGAAATTCCCGGAAATCTTGATAGCTGGGACGGCTATCCGGCCGCCCGCGAGCGGGTCTATGACCTGTTCAAGGCCGCCAAGGCCCATCCGATTGTCCTGTCGGGCGACAGCCACGCCTTTTGGGTTAATGATCTGTTTGACGCGTCCGGCAAGAACCGTGTCGCAGCCGAGTTTGGCACAACGGCGATCACAAGTCCGGGCTACGGCGATGTCATGCCCGACGCGCCTCTGAGCGAGGCCTATGTCACCCGCAATCCAGAGGTT
>CANKPO010000092.1 GCA_947484535.1 Caulobacteraceae bacterium | reverse complement strand
GTCAGGCTTTCCTGTACCGCGCCCCAATCGGCTGAAAGGCCAAAGGCGCCAGCCTCGAACAGGACCGTGGGACCGGTTCCGGCCGCCGGTCCTTCACAGATCAGGTGCATGTGGCGACCGTCGCCAATATCGATCCTCTGACCGCGCATATTTGGCGTACCCGCCGCCGCGGTCATTAGGCCGCCCAAGGCAATGAAACCCAAAACGACGAGGCTTGTAGCGGCAAGGACACGGTACACCATCTTATCCATCCAAATTTCGACCTGACCATGCGACCAGATAAGTCCGCTTAAGTCGAGCCCATGGATCAGATGGCAAGATCGTTCGCGGCCTTTTTCTTCTTCTTTTTCTTCTTTTCGGCCTTGGGAGCCTTATCGGCCTTCTTTTTCGGCTTGGTGGCCAGCACCAGCGCGCCTTCATTGGTCTCTTCACCGGACCGGATGAACTCGCGCAGGAGTTTGATGAAACTGTCGCGCTTGCCCGCGCTCAGGTGCGCCAGAAGGCGGCTGTCGGCAGCGGCGACCTTGGGGGTCATGTCGCTGAGGGTATGGCGGCCCAGATCGGTCAGGCCGACACTGTTGGCCCGTGCATCCTTGGCGGACCGCTCGCGGGTCAAGAGCCCCTTGTCGATCATCCGCGCCACCATGTCCGCCAAGGTCGAGCGGTCGATCCCTGTGGCCTTGACAAGGCGCGACTGGGTTGGGCCTTCATCGGCCGCCACGGCGGCCAGCACGGCGAACTGGCGCTGGGTCACTGCGCCGGGACCTGCCTCTTCGACAAAGAGGTCTAGGGCCATCTGCAGCACCCGATGCAAGAGGTGGCTTGGCGAACGGTTCAGATCAATCAGGCTGTCGTCTAGGCGGGACTTCGACATAGAGGGCCTCCATCAGTGTCCCCGATAGCGGGGGCTAGATACACCATAATGTCAGTCTACGTCGGTTTAACGACAGTCGATAAAATGTCCGCCTAGGTCGGCTTAAGGCCTATCGGCCTCAGGATCGGCTTCGATATGTTTCATCATCAAGGGCAGCTGGATCAGGGAAAAGACCAGCGATAGGATCTGCAGGCCGGGCATCCGAAACCAGACCCAGGTCGATTCTGGCTGGGTGCGCCAGACGACCTCGTTCAAGACGGCGACACACAGAAAGAACAGACCATAGCGAAAGCTCAGGGTGCGCCACGCCGCGTCAGGCAGCTTGAGCGCCTCACCCATCAGGGCCTTGAGGGGATTACGCTTCAGAGCCAAGCCGCCGAGCATGGTCAGGCCCAGGACGGTGTTGATGACGGTCGGCTTGATCTTAACGAAGCGCGGGTCATCGAAATAGAGGGTCAGGCCGCCAAAGACCAACGCAGCGAGCCCGGCAAAGAGGGGCATGGGCGCAATGCGCCGCTCCACCCCATAGCCGACGGCCAAAGCGATGGCGGAGGCCCCGACCAGAGCCCAGGTCGCGCTCAGCATATCACGGGTGATCAGATAGCCGACCAGAAAGGCCAGCGGTCCGGCATAATCAACGGCTGAGCGGATCAGGGTGATGGTCTTTTTGGATAGGGGCTGGCTCATGGATTTTCCGTTCCATCCAGCCCGACCAGCGAACGGGAAAAGGCGACGGCGTCAAAGGGTTGAAGATCTTCGATCCCCTCGCCAACACCGATCAGTTTGATGGGGGCATCGGAGGCCTGGGCCACCGGAACCAGAACCCCGCCCCGGGCTGTGCCGTCCAGCTTGGTCATAACAATGCCGGTTACGCCTGCGGTATTGCCGAAGATGTTTTCTTGCGACAGGGCATTTCGGCCCACCGTGGCATCGAGCACCAACAGGGTCTCGTGCGGGGCCTCCGGATCGATCTTCTTCAGCACCCGAACGATCTTTAACAGCTCATCCATCAGGCCGGACTTGTTTTGTAGGCGCCCGGCCGTATCGATCAAGAGCACGTCATAGCCGCCGCTTCGGGCCTGTTCGAGCGCGTCAAAGGCAAGGCCCGCCGCATCGGCGCCGGTGGGGCGGGAGATGAAATCTGCGCCGGACCGATCGGCCCAGATCTTGAGCTGCTCGACGGCGGCGGCGCGGAAGGTATCGCCTGCCGCAATCAGCACCTTGGCACCGCGCCCGGTCAGGTCGGCGGCGATCTTGCCCAGGGTGGTCGTCTTGCCCGATCCATTGACGCCGACAAACAGCACCACATAGGGCTTGGGACCCGACAGGGGATCAAACCGGCCTTGGCGCGGCAGAAGCTCGGCGGCAACCGCCTCGGCCAGCGCGAGCTTGATCTCGGATTCAGAGGCTTCGCGGCCAAAGCGGGCCTTGCCAAAGGCCTCGGCCACGCGGCCAGCAGCGGCGGGACCCAGATCGGCCTCGATCAGCATCTCTTCGAGATCGTCGAGCATGGCCTGATCGAGCGGGCGCTTGACGATGGCGGCGACCACCTGCTCGGTCATCTGCCGCGTCGAGCGCGTCAGCCCATCGGCAAGGCGCTGGAACCAGCCCTTTTTCGGTTCGTCTGATTGGGTCATGGGGTTCTTTTACTGGGCACTCAGACGATGCGCCATAGGACTTCTCAATCGTGCCCTATCAGGGCCTAGCTGCGCCATTTCAGCACCGTCTCTTCGACCGGATTGACGAAGGGGCGGGCCTCCTTGCGGCTGGCGGCCCATTCGCGCTTGAGGGCCTGATACCATTTGGCCTGACGGTCGGCATCGTCGATCCACAGAAGCGAGGGATCATATTTGAGACCCTCATTTTGCAGGTTCACCATATCGCCGTCTTGGCGCAAAAAGGCGCGCGCCCCGGCGGCAAAGAAGGGCGCAATCAGGCCAAAGATCGGGTGGTCGGACCAGACAATCTGGGTGATGCGTGTCTTGGTCTCAGACATCGGTGTCAGGCAGGTCAGGGACAGGACCTGTCTCTTGCCCACCGTAATATGTTCCCAGCGAAGGCCGGGCAGGCGGAAGGTAATCTCGGTCAGGGGCTCACCGCCCAAGATCGCATAGGCGCGGCTGTTCTTAGAGGGCTCGTGCCGGACCATGGCAAAGCCTGCCTCACGGGGCGCGAACCTTTTGGCCTTAGCATGTTGGCTCTTGGCCGAGCGCCACCACCACTGGGCATGGACATAGGGGCCGTGGGCGGGATCCATCAGGCCGACGACGGCATGGTCGACATGGACATCAAACACCATCCTGTCGATCAGCTTAGGCTTACCGCCGACAACACCGGGAAAGATTTGCGGCGCGTGGTCGGGCACGGCCTCAATGCGCGGATCAGAGGCCATCCAGATAAAGACCAGGCCCTGGCTCTCTTGGACCGGGAAACGGCGCACACGGATGCGCTCGACATCCATGCCCTGTTCCTCGACCAGAGACGGGATCTTGCTGCAGACCCCATCGGTGCGAAACAGCCAGCCATGATAGGGGCACTGGACGGCCTCATGGCCCGCGTCATCGCGGGTCAGTTTGCCAGCCGACAGGGGCGCGGCCCGGTGAGGACAGATGTCGCGCAGACCATAGACCTCGCCCGCGAGGGTGCGGCCCAGCAGCACGGGCTCGCCGAGGATCTCATAGCGCTGCAGCTTGCCCGGCTTGAGGTCTTGGCCAAGGGCGGCAAGGTACCAACAGTCCAGCACGAACCCCTCGCCAAAGGCGGCGGGTTTTGGCGAAGGCGCTTGGCGTGTCGCCTTGGGGGTCGGGTCTGTGTCACGGCTCATGAGATTAGCCCATAACCTGCCCGCGCCGGGCGTCCAAGGGGTCAGCCTGCCGCCGTGGCAATCAGTTGCGCATAGTAGGTCGTCATGCGGGCCAGATTTTCCAGCGACAGATGCTCATTGGTGCCATGGATCATCTTGGTGTCGTCCATAGCGAACAGGATCGGCTGGAAGCGATAGACGTCGGTGGAGACGGGGGTCATGCTGCGGCTGTCAGTCCCGGCAATGACCAGTGACGGCGCAATCGGAGAGTCGGGATTGGCCGCATTGGCGGTCGCTGCGATCAGTTTCCAGCCCTCAGAGGTGGTGGACGAGACCGGCGATGGCTCGCGCGGTGCCTTTTCCCAGCTCAAGGTGACGGGCAGGCCCTTGGTGGCCTCCTGCGCCTTGGCCATGACTTGGCTCGAGGACGTCGAGGGGGCGAGGCGATAGTTGATCCAGGCCGTCGCCGTCTGGGGCAGGACATTTTCCTTGGGCGAACCAGCCAGCATGGTCGGGGCAATGGTGGTATGCAGCATGGCTGCGCCCGCTGCCGAAGCGCCCATCTGCTTGATCAGCAAGGGGCCAAAGAGCCAGCTATTGGCCACGGCCATCTTGGTCACTGCGCTGCCATGGCTGGCCAGATAGCGCATCATCTCCGCGCCGGGGCCTTCGAACCTCATGGGGAAGGCGCTGTCATTGATGGCGATCACCGCTTGGGCGAGGCTCACCACAGCGGTCTGTTTGGGCGGGGCAGAGGAATGACCGCCTTGCGCGGAAGCCTCTATGCGTAAGGTCGCATAGCCCTTTTCCGCCACGCCAATGAGGGTTGCGGGCCCGCCTGTGACCGGATGGTCCGACAGGATGACGCTGCCCTCATCCAATGTGAACAGGGCCTTGACCTTGCGCGACTTTAAAAGGTCGCTGGCCGCCTTGGCTCCTGCACCGCCTGCCTCTTCATCCTCGCCAGAGACAAGATAGATGGTGCGTTTGGGCTTAAAGCCGGACTTGATGAGGGCCTCAGTTGCCTCAAACAGACTGACCAGTGAGCCCTTATCATCGACCGAACCCCGGCCCCAGACCGCGCCCTCGGCAATGACACCGGCAAAGGGCGGATGACGCCAATCCTTCTCGGTTCCCTCGCTGATCGGCACCACATCTTGGTGCGCCATCAGGATGATCGGGGCGAGGGAGGGGTCGCTGCCTTGCCAGGTATAGACAAGGCTATTGTTGAGCACGATCTCGCGGGTCATGGCCGCGTGGGAGGCCGGATAGGTGCTGGCCAGCCACTCATGCAGCCTTGTCCACTGTTCGCGCTGATTATCGGCTGGGTTTTGGTGCGAGATGGTTGGGATCTGGATCGCTTGCGACAGGTGCTGGGCTGCGAGCGCCTGATCAATGGCTGGGGCTGAGGCCAGCTTGATCTGGCTAAAATCCGCCCCTGCGGGGGCCTTGAAGGTTGCGGTCCGTACCGCCACCACGGCGCCAAGCGTCAAAATCACACCGCCCGCCACGAGGGCTGTCTTGCGCAAGCTTGCCATGGTCATTTCGTCCCGATACGCGTTCTTTGATGCAGCTTAGGCCCAAAAAGGCCCGATGAGCTAGGCCCCTTGACCCTAGGGGGGCGCAAAGTCCAGCCGCGCCAGCGCCTCGTCCTGTTCCAATCCGCTGATCTCGACCTGTTTGAACCGAGCGGTGGTGCCGCTGACCACGCGAACGCTGGATTTGGAGACCTTCAGCACCTTGGCCAAGAGCCGCTCCAGCGCCTCATTGGCCTCACTCTCAACGGGCGGGGCACTGACCCGAACCTTCAAAAAGGGCCGTCCCGCCTCGTCTGCTGCCCACCCATCTATCCCATCGCGTCCGCCGCGAGGGGTCAGGCGCACGGCGATCTTGGCGGTCAAGCGCCCTGACCCTAAAGGCCGTCTTGCCCCTAGCCGATGATGTTGCGGAGGGGGGCGAACAGCCACGGCACCAGATACTGGCCCGCCGCCTGCAGGATGATGATCGTAACGACCGGGCTAATATCCAATCCACCCATATTGGGTATGATCCGGCGCATGGGCGCGAGCACCGGATTGCTGATCGCATCCAAGGTGCGTGAGATCGAATAGACCAGACGGTTGCGCAGATTGATGACCTCAAAGGCGATCAGCCAACTCATCACCGCATTGATGACCAAGATTAAGACCAGAAGGCCGATCACGGAGCTGACAATATATTGCAGAAAGCTGGTCATAGGGGGTCCTGTTGCGGTCCTTGGGCGCTCGATTTGGCGCTTGGCAGTCCGTTTCTATCTGCACCCCCGGATGCTGGCAAGAAATTGGCCAAGACCGC
>CANKPO010000091.1 GCA_947484535.1 Caulobacteraceae bacterium | reverse complement strand
CGACTAAGCCTCACGCCGCAAAGCCTTCGAAAATCATATTGTCGCAGTGATCCTTGACCCGCTCCCACTGGTCGGGCTTGCGCACGGTCCAGGCCAGAACGGGCATGCCCTTAGCGCGGTAATCATCGGCTTTGGCGCTCGGCAGCATATCTAGGCCCAAGGCAAGGAAGTGCGGCCTGGCGATGGACACATGCTCTAGCGCGGCAAAGGCGCGGCGCTGTTCCGGCGCGACATGGCTCGAATGGGCGTCGTTATAGGAATAGGAATCTAACCCACGCAGGATCTGTGGATGGTGCTGGGCGAACCAGGCATGGCTATAGGGATTGAACCCGATGATGCAGGTCGGACCATTATGATCGAGCAGGACCTCCGACACGCGGCGCTCCAGAGGCCCGACCTCGCCGAACGGGGTCTTGAGCTCAATATGGACCAGAGCGCGATGGCCAATCAGGGTCAGGGCGTCGGCGAGGGTGGGGATGGTCTCATCGGTCCCGGACAGGGCCAGCTTGCCGAGGTCTTCGGCCTTATGGTCGCGCAGCCGCCCTTCGACCCCGCAGATCCGTTGCAGGGTGTCGTCGTGAAAGACCACCGCCTCGCCATCGGCGCTCAGATGGACATCAAGCTCAATGCCATAGCCCGCCTGACAGGCGGCCTGAAAGGCACCCAGCGAGTTTTCCGGCGCGCCGGTTTTCGACCACAGGCCGCGATGGGCGACGGCCGGTGCCTTTAGAAGGTCCCAAGCATCGCCGAACAGGGCGCTCATGCCACTTCGACGATGGCGTCGACCTCGACCGCAAAGTTCATTGGCAGGCTGAAGACGCCGACGGCTGAGCGCGCATGGCGACCCTCATCGCCGAAAGCAGCGACCATCAGGTCCGAGCAGCCATTGATCACTTGCGGGATGTTGAAGAAGTCCGGCCCGGCCTGAACAAAACCGCCGAGCTTGACCACCCGAATGACCCGGTCCAGATCGCCGGTCGCGGCCTTCATCTGGGCCAACAGATTGATGCCGCATAGGCCTGCCGCAAGCTGGCCTGTGGCCTCATCGACATCATCGCCGACAATGCCCTTGATCCCGCCGCTCTCATCCACCGAGACCTGACCGGAGATGAACAGCAGATTGCCGGTTCGGATAAAGGGCGCGTAGTTGGCTATGGGCGCGACAGGGGTTGGCAAGGTGATGCCAAGAGCGTTGAGGCGTTCTTCGATGGCGGACATGGCGGGCTCCCGAAACTGTGGAGATGAGCTTAGCGCCGGATCGTCCGTCCCCCAAGCCTCAGACTGAGAAAGCTGACTATGATTTGCTCTTGGGACGCATTTTTAGCGCTCGGCCGCTGATCACAGCCCCCTGACCGAACTTGGCTCTCAGCCCGTCAATGACCCTTTCCTTCGATCGTGCCGTTGCCTCCTCGGCTCCGAACAGATCATTGGGGGCATCGGTCGCGTCGACCAACTCTGAAAGGCCCACGCCAATCAGGCGATAGGTCTGGCCCCGAGCCTCTGAGGCGAGGAGGTCGCGCGCTGCCGCAAACAGGGTTCGGGCGGTCTGGCACGGGACGGCGAGGGTGCGCCTGCGGGTCACAAGCTTGAAGTCAGCGGTCTTAAGCTTGAGGGTCGCTACCCGACCAGCGATGGCGGCAGCGCGCATCTGTCGGGCGACCTTTTCGCACAGGGGCCAGAGCTGGTCGCTGAGGGCATCGGTTTGACTCAGATCGACCGCGAATGTGGTCTCGGCACTGACGCTCTTGCGGACCTGATCGGGATTGACCGGGCGGCTATCGAGCCCCTTGGCCAGTTGCGATAGGCGAAGACCGTAGGCTCCGCCAAGCTTGACCAGATCGCGTGGTTCAGCCCGCGCCAGATCGCCGACCGTTCGAAGGCCTGCCTTTTCCAGCGTCTTGACGAGAGCCGGGCCCACGCCGGGCAGGATACCAACGGGCTTGGGTGCCAGAAAGCTTTCGGCCTCGGCCTGTCCGATGACCGCAAAGCCGCGCGGCTTATCGAGATCTGAGGCGATCTTGGCGAGAAACTTGTTGGGGGCCAGACCGATGGAGACGGTCAGGCCGACCTCGGTCTCGATCTCGTTCTGCAACCGTGCCAGCACCAGCGCCGAACAGCCGCCATTGAGCCGCTCTGCACCAGTCAGGTCCAGCCAGGCCTCATCCAGAGACAGGGGCTGAACCAGCGGTGTCAGCTTGGCGAGCTTGGCAAAGATCGCCGCGCTGGCGGTTCGATATTTGGCAAAGTCGGGAAAGATGACCTCGGCTTGAGGGCAAAGGGCGAGGGCCTTGAACATCGGCATGGCCGAGCGAACGCCAAAGGTGCGGGCAATATAGCAGCAGGTCGTGACCACGCCGCGATGGCCGCCGCCGACAATGACCGGTCGGTCGCGCAGTTCCGGGCGATCGCGCTTTTCCACGGCCGCATAGAAGGCGTCGCAGTCCATGTGTGCGATGGTCAGATATTCGAGCTGTTGATGGGCGATCAGGCGCGGCGATGAGCAGCGTAGGCAGCGACGATTGGTCGGCGGTGGTCCCAGATGCAGGCAATCGCGGCATAGGACAGTCACAACATGCTGCCTAGAACAGCGCCATTTCGAGCGCGGTCTGCAGGCGGTCCCAATCGTCGATCCGTTCATGGGCGTGAGGCTTGCTCGGGGCCATATGGCGAAGGCGCTGGTCAGCAACCATCTGGAAACGGCCGACCTTCGGCGCATCTGTCGCGACCGAATCGAGATTGGGGATCATGTCGTCGATAAAGACCGCTGGCCGGTTGGTTCGGGCGGCCAGATGGGCTGCGGCTGGACCCTTGAGGCCGGAATTGATCACTAACGGATAGTCCATGCCATGGCGCTTGAGCCAGCGCGCACGTTCATCTCGGCCGTGCTCGGGCGCATTGGTCAAGATGACGACATCAGCCCGATTCGACAGGTGTGCGAGGGCCTCTGCCGCGCCTGGTGTAGGGTCCATATGGTCGCTGCCATCCCGAAAAAAGTCGTCAAATAGGGTTTTTCCGACCAGCATGTCGATATGGTTGTCATCGCCCTTGCGATAGATGTTCTGAAACAGCGCGAACTTATCGAACCGCATCTCATAGCCATGCTGTCCAACAAACCGTTCAAATCCTTCGACAAATAACGCCAAGACCTCGTCAACATCGACGATGACCAGCGGGCGATCAGGGGCAACCTTGGCCGAAACCAGGTCTTGGGCGGGTTTGAAGGGGGAGCTTGAGGACAGCGGACTTCTCTCGGCTAACGCGGGCTTAAGGATATCTGTGGGAAGAGGGAGGATGATACGGGAACGACGAGTCGCTTCAAGATCGGATCCCGTGGCCACGAGTTGAGAACAAGATGGCGAAAAAGGTCCTCATCGTCGAGGATAATGAGCTGAACATGAAACTGTTTCATGATCTGCTCGATGCTCAGGGTTATGAGACCCTGCAGACCCGTGAAGGTTTGCAGGCGCTTGGTCTGGCGCGCGAACATCTCCCTGATCTCATATTGATGGATATCCAACTGCCTGAAATTTCAGGACTAGAGGTCACCAAGTGGCTGAAAGAAGACGACGCCCTGGCCCATATCCCTGTCGTGGCCGTCACGGCCTTCGCCATGAAAGGTGATGAGGAGAGGATCAGGGAGGGCGGATGCGAGGCCTATATTTCGAAACCCATCTCTGTTGCGCATTTTTTGGAGACGATTCGGCGTTTGATAGAGTAAGTATTTTAATATGTCCGCACGTATTCTCATTATTGATGACATAGACGCCAACGTTCGGCTGCTCGAAGCCAAGATGACGGCGGAGTACTATGAAGTGCTCATGGCGTCTGATGGACATTCAGGCATTGCGTTAGCAAAGTCACAACTTCCGGATATTATTTTACTTGACGTCATGATGCCGGGCTTGAGCGGCTATGAGATTTGTCGCCGCCTGAAAGAAGATCCGGATACCCGCCATATCCCAGTGGTCTTGGTGACAGCGCTCGACGGTCGCGATGATCTGTTAGCCGGCCTTGACGCTGGGGCTGATGATTTCATGACCAAGCCCATCGATGACGTGATGCTGATGGCGCGTCTTAAGGGATTGGTTCGCCTCAAACTGGCCATTGATGGATTGCGCATGTTGGAGGCGTCTGGACGCCGTATGGGCGTTATCGCAGGCACGTCTGCGCGGCTTGGAGGCTTTGGGGGCCGCATCTTGATCGTGGACGACAATCCTCGGCAAGCCCAGCGGATGGTGTCAGAGTTGGGTTTGGACCATCGGCCGATCGTTGAAAGCGATGCCGATAAGGCGCTCCTCTCGGCGCGTGGTCCGATCGACCTAATGATTATCAATATGGATGCGACGACCTTTGATGGCCTGCGCTTGGCCGCCATGGTGCGCTCGGAGTCCTCCACCCGGTTCATGCCGATCCTTGCGATCATGGATATGGATCAGCGTGACCGGTTGGTGAAGGCCATGGAGCTGGGCGTGAACGACATTCTCGCCCGTCCCATTGATCCACAGGAGCTGACCCTGCGGGCTCGCACCCAGATTAAGCGTAAGCGCTATACGGACCTGTTGCGCAGTAACCTCGATCAGTCACTCGAGTTGGCGGTGACCGACCAACTGACCGGGCTGCATAATCGCCGCTATATGGTGACCCAACTGAGCGCGCTCGTGGCCCGGGCGATCAAGGGTGGTGACCCTGTCTCAATCCTGATGATCGACATTGATCACTTTAAGAAGATCAATGACGGGTTTGGACATGATGTTGGCGACATGGTGCTTCGCGAATTCTCGGTCTTGTTGGCGTCCAATGTTCGGGCGATTGACTTGCCCTGCCGGTATGGTGGCGAGGAGTTCATCGTGGTCATGCCGGGCACCGATGTCGACGCCGCGCTAAGGATTGCTGAACGCATTCGCAAAAGTGTCTCTGAGACGACCTTCAGCCTTGCATCAGAGGGAGAAGCCCTCGCCGTGACTGTCTCTATCGGCCTTGCCTGCGCTGATGGCGACATGGATACGCCAGAAACCTTGCTCAAGCGCGCCGATGAGGCGGTTTACGAGGCTAAGGCGGGCGGCCGTAATCAGGTCATTGTGCGCTCTATCTGAGCCCTAAAGCGCCGGCATAACCCCTTTTTCCGATCTTGGTACCTGCGACAACGCCTTTTGTAGCGACGGGCCGTCTTATGGCCTATATTGGGTCCTAGCAGAGAGAGCCGGGGCATCCGGTTTGGTCCCTAATTTGTGAGGCGCACCATGGGTTCTATGAGTTGGGTTCATTGGTTGATCGTTATTGGCGTAGCCGCCGTTCTGTTTGGCGGTGGCGGTAAGCTGTCCTCGCTGATGGGCGATGCAGCCAAGGGCATTCGCGCTTTTCGTGATGGCCTTAAGGGTGAAGACGCGCCCAAGTCCGCCGATACGCCTGCTGCACCCTTGCCTCGGACCGATAAAGAAGGCTGATCTTAGGATCTAGCTTCAAGGCTTCTGCCGCCACGAGGCTGCGGAAGCATGCGCCAATGCAGGGTGGAATTTGATGTTACCTGAGATCGGAGCCACCGAACTGATGGTCATTGCGGCGGTGGCCCTGATCGTGGTCGGGCCCAAGGACCTGCCGATGTTGATGCGCAAGCTGGGGCAGTTCATTGCCCGTCTGCGCGGCATGGCCAGCGAATTTCGCGCCAGCTTCGACGACATGGCGCGCCAGTCCGAGCTTGATGATCTGCGCCGTGAGGTCGAGGCTATGCGTAACGCCCGCTTTGCCGACATCGTGCCTGAAGCCTCATCTGATCTGGGCGTCGATGCCTCTGAGGTCATGCAGGAGATCAACCGCTCTCTGACCGCCCCCGATAGCCAAGTCCAACTCCATCCCGCCATCGCATCCGAGCCCGCCGCAGAGCACGAGGCCACCAAGCCATGAGTGCGGCCCATGACGAAGACCATATCGAGGCCTCGCGCGCGCCCTTGATGGAGCATCTGATCGAGCTGCGCCAGCGCCTGATCATCTGCGTTGCGGCTCTGGTCGTGGCCTTTATCTTCTGCTTCAGTCAGGCTGAGCCGATCTATATGGTCTTG
>CANKPO010000090.1 GCA_947484535.1 Caulobacteraceae bacterium | reverse complement strand
TTGCGCAGGAAATCGCGGATATCGCCTTCGAGATCATCCTCGGCCTGCGGCGATTTTTGGAAATAGTGCTGGTAGAAGAACTTGCCGCGCGAGGTGAAGACCTGATCGATCATGACGCTGAACGAGGCCTTTGGCACACCCAGATAGGGCACCGATAGGCCGCAAACGGCCCGCACCCGGTCGGGGCGGATCAGGGCGCTGTTCCAGACCTGCGGCGCCCCCCAATCATGGCCGATCAGCACGGCCCTCTCGCCGGGGCTGAGCACCTCGATCAGGCCAGCAATGTCGCCGACCAGCGATTCCATATCATAGGCGGCGATGGCGTGGGGCTTGGAAGAGCCGCCATAGCCGCGCACATCCATGGCTACGGCGCGGAACCCGGCCTTGGCGATCGGCTCCATCTGATGGCGCCAAGAAAACCAGCTTTCGGGAAAGCCGTGGACCATCAGGACCAGCGGGCCCTCGCCTTCGGTGGCGATACGGATACGGCGTGTGCCGACGGAGTGGGTTTCAAAGGTGGGCATGGGTCTTAGCTCCAGGACGGGTTGACCTGTTGGTCTTTGGCAGCGGTGGATTGGGCAAGCTTGGCGCGTTTAAAGCCGTCGCGCGCCTGCATCCGGGCCCAATAGGCGGCCACGGCAGGCGGGAACTGTTCATCGAGCTTCAAGGTTTCAGCCAGCAGCAGGGCGTAGGAGACGCTGATATCGGCGGCGGTGAACCGGCCCGCCGCGACAAACTCTTGCGTTGAGACGATGGCCTCTAGGCCGCGCAATCTGGCCAAAAACCATTTGGCATAGTCTTCGGCCACCTGCGGATTGCGCCGTTCCTTGGGTTCGAGCCGCGTGTAGCGCAGGACCAGGGTCTGGGGGAAGGTTAAGGTTGCCTCGCCATAGTGCAGGGCGTTGAGATAGGCACCGTAGCCGGGCTCATCCACGCTCACGCCGAGGGTCCCGGCCCCAAACTTGGCGGCCAGATATTCGCAGATGGCGGCGGACTCGGTCATTCGCATCTCGCCATCGAAAAAGGCCGGGATGGTGCCGAGTGGATTGATCTGTAGATAGCCGCGATCATGCATGCGCGGCGGGAAGGGCAGCATCTTCAGTTCATAGTCCAACCCCAGCTCCTCCAACGCCCAAAGCGGGCGGAACGAGCGGGCGTCGGCGCAGTGATAGAGGGTGATCATCCAGCGTTTCCCCAGTCCAATCGGAGCCTGTTTATCAGGCCTTCGGTGCAGCCATCGCCGCCCGATTGCCCTCACCATACTGCTTTTCCCACAAAGGCTAGACTCAAATGGCATGGCGCACCGATCAGATCGTGACCTTGAGGGGGCTCGCAGGCTAGGGTCGCGAAAATGATCACCCTTGGATATTGATGATGCGCGCGTTTACCCCCTTGCAACAGTTCTCCGCCCTCGTCCTCAGTGTCTCGCTGGCCTTCGCGCCCTTGCCGGTGCTGGCACGGGAGGCCCCCAAGGCGCAGCCGGTTGCGCAGGCCCAGTTCAAGGCTGGAGCGGTCGCGACCTCGGACGCCTATAGCGCGGTGGTGGCCAAGGCGATCTTGCAAAAGGGTGGCAATGCGGTCGATGCGGCGGTGGCGACCGCCTTTGCGCTGGCCGTGACCTTGCCCGAGGCCGGTAACCTCGGCGGCGGCGGGTTCATGACCGTCTGGATGGACGGCAAGCCCTATTTTCTCGACTATCGCGAGCGCGCGCCGGCCAAGGCCTCGGCCGATATGTATCTGGACGAAAAGGGCAATGTGGTTCCAGACCTTAGCCTGATCGGCAATCTGTCGGCGGGTATTCCGGGCACGGTGCGCGGCATGGCAGCGGTCCATGCCCGCTTTGGCCGCTTGCCGTGGAAAGATGTCGTCGCCCCGGCCATAGCCTTGGCCCGCGACGGGTTTGTGGTTCCCGAACGCCTGCAACAGAACCGCGACGCCGAAATGGCCAGCTATGCCGGAAAGACCAATTTTGCCACCTACTATGCGGGCATGAATGCAGGGGCGACCTTCAAGCAGCCGCACCTAGCCGCCACCTTGCAACGCATCGCGGCCCAAGGTGACAAGGGCTTTTATGAGGGCCGCACCGCCGATCTGATCGTCGCCCAGATGGGCCGCGGGCCGGTCAAGGGGATCATCACCAAGGCCGATCTGGCCAGCTATAGGGCCGTGTGGCGCGAGCCGGTGCGGGCCTCTTGGAATGGCTATGATGTGATCACCGCCCCGCCGCCCAGCTCTGGCGGCATTGCCCTGATCCAGCTCTTGAAGATGAAATCTATTTTGGCCCCAGCCTTTGAGGGCGTCGCCCATAATAGCCCGCAATATATCCACCTGCTGGCCGAGATCGAAAAGCGGGTCTATGCCGACCGGGCCGAATATCTGGGCGACCCCGACTTTGTGAAGGTCCCGGTTCAGGCCCTGATCGACCCGGCCTATCTTGCGGCCCGTGCGGGCGAGGTGAAGGCCCTGACCCCCTCGGAGACCCGCAAGATTAATCCGGGTCTGGAGAAGCTGGAAACCACCCACTTCTCGGTCGTTGATCGCTGGGGCAATGCGGTGTCCAACACCTATACGCTCAATGGCAGCTTCGGCTCCGGCGTGGTCGTCGAGGGTGCGGGCTTCTTGTTGAATGACGAGATGGATGATTTCTCAGCCAAGGCTGGGGTGCCCAATCTCTATGGCGTGGTGGGCGGTACGGCCAATGCGATAGCCCCGCTCAAGACCCCGCTGTCCTCCATGACCCCGACCATCCTCCTAAAGGACGGTAAGGTGGCGATGGTCATCGGCACGCCTGGCGGATCGCGCATATTCACCTGGGTCTTTCAGGTCATGACCAATGTCTATGATTTCAAGATGCCGCTTCAGGCCGCCGTCGATGCCCAGCGCGTTCACCACCAGCTGCTGCCGGAAAACCTGATCATTGCCGAGCGTTTCGCCCCGATTGCTGAGCCCGTGGTCAAGGCCTTGGAGGCGCGCGGTTATCATGTCGACAATGCCGGATGGGGCGGTGACATAGAGGCGATCCAGATCACCGATGGCCAGCCGGTCGCCGCCTCGGACCCTCGCGGGCGCGGCGTGTCGGTGGTTGTTCCCTAAAGGTCGCAGGTTCCTGTTCCGTTTCGCTCGCGGCACCGTTAAGCAGGGCGGGTGACCGAAGCCTTGCCGATCCCCACCCTGCCCCCCGCCCTCGTCGTCCATCCTGGACGGCGCGCGGCCCTGTGCGAAGGCGATCAGGTCAAGCGGATCGGTCCGGCCCCGGCCAAGACCCTGTTCGAGCGCGGTCCGGTTCTGATCGCCCATGCCACCCTGACGGCACGGCGACTGGGGCTCAATCCGCCGCAGCGCAGCCGTGACCATTTTGATGTGCTCGAACTCTATGCCTTTGTGCGACCTGCCCGGTTCTGTGCGCCGTCGGCTGCCGGTCTGGCCTTGGCGCTGGGGCGCAGCGAGCCGCGCACGCTGGAAGACCAAGCTCTGGCCCTGCATCAGGGCGCAATGGATCTGCTAGCCGAACTGGCGGGCGGGCCTTGGCCAACCCGTGAGGATGCCTTGGCTCTGGCCGAGACCTTGGGCCGGGCTGGATGGGCTTGGGCCGCGCTGGTCATTGGTGCCCTGCGTTCTGGCCCTGTGCGCGAGGGCTCACGCTCGGCGGGTCTGGATGTCTGGTCGCGTATTCCCGAATGGGAAGATCAGGCTCCGCCCGGCGAATCGGGCACCCGTCCGATCTCGCCCGACGAGGCCCGTGTGCGCCTGGCCGAGCTCTTGGCCCGGTCTGGTCTGGACGAGGCGCGCCCCGCCCAAGCCGACTTTGCCGCCGAGACCGCCTTTGCCTTTCAGCCGCGTGAGCGCGAGGGCGAGCCGCGCATGATGCTGGCTGAGGCAGGCACCGGCGTTGGCAAGACCCTCGGCTATCTGGCCCCGGCCTCGCTCTGGGCCGAGGCCAATGGCCCCGCCGTTTGGATTTCGACCTATACCCGCGCCCTTCAGCGCCAGATCGCCCGCGAAAGTGCCGCCATCTTCCCCGACCCCGCCGTCCGCGCGCGAAAAGCGGTGGTGCGCAAGGGGCGGGAGAACTATCTGTGCCTTTTGAATTACCAAGATGCGGTGCAGGCCGCTCAGCTTGGCAATGGCGACCTGATCGGTCTGGCCCTGACCTCGCGCTGGATCCGGGCGACGCGCGACGGCGACATGACCGGCGGCGACTTTCCCGCATGGTTGCCCGGTCTCTTTGCCGTGCCCCCGGTGCAGCAGGCCAGCGCGGCCAATCTGGTGGATCGGCGCGGCGAGTGCGTCCATGCGGGCTGTTCGCACTACCGAGCCTGCTTCATCGAAAAGGCAGTCCGGGCCTCAAAGCGCGCCGATATTGTCATTGCCAACCATGCGCTGGTCCTAACCCAAGCGGCCTTTGACGGGGTGCGCACCGCGCGGGGCCAGAAGGCCGACAATGAATCCACCTCGCTCAAGCGCATTGTCTTTGACGAGGGCCACCATCTGTTTGACGCTGCCGACAGCGCCTTTGCCGCTGCTATTTCCGGGGCTGAGGCCGCTGAGATGCGCCGCTGGATCAGAGGGCCAGAGGGGCGCGGTCGGCGCGGACGCGGGCTGGAACAGCGGCTTGGCGATCTGGTCGGCGAGCGCGAGGGTCCGGCCAAGGCGTTGGCCGATGCGGTTCAGGCGGCAACGGCTCTACCCAGCGAAGGCTGGTCCGGACGGGTGGCCCCAGCCCCAGACTATGATGGCCGCGATCAGCCCGCTCAGCCCAATGGTCCCATCGAGACCTTCATCGCGCGGGTGCTGGAACAGTTGCGCGCCAGAGCGACCCCATCAGAGGTCGGACAGGAATGTGCCGCCCGTCCCACAGTCGAGCCGGTGCGGATCGCCGCCCGCGACGCTGCCCGCGCGCTGGCCGCCATCGAGGCCCCTTTGGTGGCCTTTGCCCGGCACTTGGAAGACCTCTTGGATTCCGAGGCGGATGAGCTGCCTACCGGCGACCGAGCCCGCATTGAGGGGGCCTTGCGCGGCATCGACCGGCGCGCGCGCATGGCTCTTCCGGCTTGGCGCACCATGCTCAAGGCCTTGGAAGAACAGGCCGAGGACGATCCTGATTTTGTCGACTGGTTCGAGGCTACCTTTCTCTATGGCCGGGTCGTGGACGGGGCCTATCGCCGTCACTGGGTCGATCCGACTGAGCCTCTGCGCGCGGCGGTTCTGGCCCCGGCCCATGGCGTCTTGGTGACCAGCGCGACCTTGGCCGATCCGGCCCTGAGCGATCCCTTTGCGCTGGCGGAGATGCGCACAGGGGCTGCTCGCCTGCCCGAGCGGCCCAAGACCCTGAAGCTGGCCTCGCCCTTCGACTATGAGAACAATGCCCGCATCTTTGTCATCACCGATGTGGCCAGAGATGATCCGCGCCAGATCGCAGCGGCCATGCGTGAGCTGTTCTTAGCGGCGGGCGGCGGCGGGGTGGGCCTGTTCACCGCGATCCGGCGGCTGCGCACCGTCCATGACCAGATCGCCGCCCCCTTGGCCGACAAGGGTCTGGCCCTCTATGCCCAGCATGTCGATGGGCTCGAGGTTGGCGCCTTGGTGGACATCTTCCGGGCCGAAGAAAATTCGTGCCTGCTGGGCACTGATGCCGTGCGCGATGGCATGGATGTACCGGGCCGGTCCTTACGGCTTCTAGCCTTTGACCGGGTGCCTTGGCCACGTCCGGACATGTTGCACAAGGCGCGGCGCGAGCGGTTTGGCGGGCGAGGCTATGACGACAGCGTCGCGCGCGCGCGGATTGCTCAGGCCTTTGGCCGCCTGATCCGGCGCGCCGATGACAAGGGCGTCTTTGTCATGCTCGACCCCGCTGCCCCTACGAGACTGTTTTCCAGCCTGCCTGAAGGGGTGACCATCCAGAGGGTGGGTCTGGTCGAGGCCTTAGAGGCGATAACGGCGTTCTTGGGTGATGTGAAAAAAGAATAGAAAAGGCCCTCACCCAACCCTCTCCCTCAGGGAGAGGGCTTAGAACAATCAAGCCCTCGCCCCCTTGGGGGAGAGGGCTCAAGTGAGGGGGACACCGGACGGAGATT
>CANKPO010000089.1 GCA_947484535.1 Caulobacteraceae bacterium | reverse complement strand
TATATTAAATTTATTACGTCCCCACGTCTCGTTGGTGACAAAAAGCCCATAATTCACAATAAAATTTACCGATCCCCAAATTTTGGTCAATTGCTGACAGCAAACCCCGCGAACACGGTTTAAAGTCATTTCGATAACCTTTGGGTGAACCAAAGGATTCAAACGGGGAACAAGATGAAAGCACACCTAATGGTCTCCACCGCCGCGGCGGTGCTGGTCTCGATGGGGGCAGGAGCAGCCTTCGCAGCCGATGCGCCAGCCGCAGCTGCCGAAAATGATCGCGCCATTGAAGACATCGTCGTGACGGCCACACGCCGTGAAGAGGCGGTCAATAAGATCCCCGTGGCCATTCAGGCGCTCGGTGGTGAATCGCTGCAAAAGCTGAACATCGCCAACTTCGAAAAGCTGGTTGAATATCTGCCGAACGTCCGTACGGCCTCGCAAGGTCCCGGCACCTCGGCCATGTATATTCGCGGCCTGTCGACAGACACCCCCGGCCTGCAAATCACCGGCACCGCCGGCGCTCAGCCGAACGTCGCGCTCTATCTGAACGACGCACCAAGCTCGATGCCTGGCCGCAACCTCGACGTCTACGCCGTTGACCTTCAGCGCGTCGAAGTGCTGGCGGGTCCTCAGGGCACCCTGTTTGGCGCGAGCGCCATGGGCGGCGCTGTGCGTTACATCACCAACAAGCCAAACCTGACCCAATACCAGTCAGGCTTTAATGGTAGCTACGCCATGACCAAGGGCGGCGCGCCGAGCGCTGCGGGCGACGCCTTCATCAATATCCCTCTGATCGAGGGCAAGTTGGCCGCACGTTTGGTGATCTATAATGACCAACAGGGCGGCTATATCGATAACGTCGCAGGCACCTATCAGATGCCATTCGACGGCAAGGTCGGCCAAGCTGGCAAGCTGCCAACCGGCAACCCGCTGCTGGTGATCCGCGCTCTGGAATCCTGCTCGGGCGTCGCCAACTGTACCGGCAGCGGCTATGCCGCGCCGACTCGCCAGACCATCAACAATGACCGCTTTGTTGAGAACAACTATAACGACGCGGCCTATACCGGCGCGCGTTTGGCCTTGGCCTATGAAATCAACGACAACTGGTCGGTCGACCTGATGCATATGCGTCAGAACCTCAAAACCAATGGCGTCTTCAGCTATGAGCCTGGCGTGGGCGACCTGAAGGTCACCCAGTTCAACCCGAACACGCTGAGCGACGAGTTCGATGCAACGACCCTGACGGTGAACGGCCGTTTGGGCATGCTCGATATGATCTATAGCGGATCTTACCTGAACCACACCGCTGTCCAGCAGGCGGACTATGCGTCCTACTCCAATATCGGCCTCTATCTGCCCTATTATGAGTGCGATCGCGGCGTCTACTATACCGCTGCCTATAACGGCAACATTGGTAAGACCTGCTACACCCCGAATAAGAGCTACAAGGTCAAGAACGAGAACACCCGTTCGACCCACGAGTTCCGGGTTACGACGCCTTCCGATAAGCGCTTGCGCGCCACCGGCGGCCTGTTCTTTGATGAAAACACCCTCTACGACAACACCGACTGGTTCTATTCGCAGCAGGCAGCGGGCTTCATCTATAAGCGCGCTCCCGATCCAAGCGTTAATGCGCATGATCCAAGCCCCAAGGGCGTCAATGTCGGCTTCTTCAACGACGTGACCCGTAAGGACCGTCAGATCGCTGTCTATGGTGAAGCCTCTTACGACATCATCCCAGACAAACTGACCATCACCGGCGGCGCGCGTTATTATGACGAAGAAGCCTCGATGACCGGTTCGTCGAACACCAGCTTCGGCTATGGTTCACGCGGCAAGTATGATCCTGTTACGGGCACCTATAGCGCGGTCGCTACGCCGCCCAAATATTACGGCGTGAGCGCAAATCTCGCCACGACGCTGAAGGGCCTATCGCCTGCCAAGTACACGGGCACGATCTTAAAAGGCAACCTGACCTACAAGCTCGACGATGGTTCGCTCATCTATGCGACCTATTCGGAAGGCTTCCGTCCTGGTGGCTTCAACCGCAAGCCCTGCAACGTGGTTAGCCCAGCCTGTAACAGCCTGAAGGCCTATGTGCCCGATACGGTCACCAACTATGAGATTGGTTGGAAGCTGGCCCTCCTCGATCGGACCCTGCAGTTCAACGCAGCGGCCTATCAGATCGACTGGGAAAACATCCAAATGACGGTGTTCGACCAGAACATCTCCAACCAGACCTTCACCACCAACTTCACGGATGCGCGCATCCGTGGTGTCGAAGGTGATGTGGCTTGGCGTCCGACAAAAGAGCTGACCGTCAACGGTGGCTTCTCTTACAACGACTCCGAGCTGACCAAATATCGTAAGGCCGCGACCGTTCTGGTTCCGCTCGGTAGCCCCTTGGCTCTGAGCCCCAAGTTCCAGGGCAATATCCGGATGCGTTATGAGACCGAAACCGCGTCGGGCCTGCGTCCGTTCGCACAGGGCGGCTTCCACTTCGTCGATTCCAGCATCTCGTCAGATATCGACAATGTCAGCATCAGGCTGCCAGGCTTCAACGCCACGGCAGGTTATGCGACGCAGGTGCCAATCACCTATAACGGTGTGACGGTGAAGCCAGGCGACGTGATCGTTCCTCTGCAGGGTTCCTTGAAGCAAAAGTCCTACACCACGCTTAGCGCGTCGGTCGGCGCTTCTAAGGACAACTGGACCGTGGAACTGTTCGGTGAAAACCTCACCGACGCCCGCCCAGAGCTCTATAAGTTCGGCAATGACGGTGAACTGCGCGTGACCACGTCACGTCCGCAAACCTTCGGTGTCCGTCTGTCGATCCGTAACTAACCAAACTGTGGTGGGCCCCCGTTTAGGCGGGGGCCCATTGCTTTTTGCCTATGACGCCTGCCGATTCCGATCCCAATCCGGATCAAAATAGCGATAAACATCCTTACCTTGGCCCTCTGAAACGTTATGATTGAGCCGAAAGATAAGGATCGACGAGTGACCCAAGCTGCACTGTCCCCGGCCCAGATTGACGACCTTCTCGGCCGTGCGCGGGACATGTTGCAACAGACCAAATTCCCGCAAGCCGCCGCCCTGTGCCAACAGGTCCTAGACGCCGATCCGATCCATAAGGATGCGCTCTATACCTTGGCTGTGACCTACCGCTATCAGGGTGATGTCAAGCGGGCCCTCGCGACTAACGACCATCTGATCTCCATAGATCCCGGATTTGGCCGCGCCTATCAGGAGCGAGGCCACTGTCTGCGGGATACGGGCGATCGCCATGGTGCGCTGCTCGCCTATCAGGGGGCCGTAGCCAACAACGCCGCCCTTGTGGCCAGCTGGCAGATGCTGTCAGAGCTGCAGCGCGCCACCGGGGCTCGGGCTGCGGCTGAATTTGCCCAGGATCAGTATGACTATCTCAACGCCCTGCCGCCTGAACTTTTGAGTGTTGCGAACCTGATTCAAGAGGGCCGGTTTTTGCGGGCCGAGCAGATTTGCCGTCATTATCTGCAAACCAAGGGCCATCATGTCGAGGCCATGCGGTTCCTGGCCGAGATCGGTACCAAGTTTAATTCCTATGAGGAGGCGGAGTTTCTCCTCGAATCCTGCCTCGTGCTCGAGCCGGACAATACCAGCGCCCATCTGGACTATGTCGACATCCTCCATAGGCGGCAAAAGTTCGCCAAGGCGCTCGAGCAGGCGACAGTCTTGCGCAAAAAATCCAAGGGCGTGCCTCAGATCGAACTGCTCTATGCCAACGAAAATCTGGCCGTTGGTAATTTCGATGAGGCGCTAGGGGTCTATGGGAAACTGGCTAAGGAAACGCCGAACAATCCGACCATCCACCTGACGCTGGGTCACGCGCTCAAGACCGTCGGCCGCCAGCCCGATGCGATCGCTGCCTATAGCCGCGCCTACCAGATCCGACCTGACTTTGGTGATGCCTATTGGAGCCTCGCCAACCTCAAGACCTATCGCTTCACCGACGACCAGATCGAGTCCATGGCCCAGCGCGAAGCGGACCCCAAGACCGCGCTTGTCGACCGCTACCACCTCTGTTTTGCCCTTGCCAAGGGGCTCGAAGATCGGGGTGACTTTGCGCAGGCCTTTGAGGCCTATGAGCGCGGGAACCGCTTGAAGCGCGAAGAGTTGGGCTATGATTGGCGCCGGATCAGCCGCGAAATGGATCTGCAGATCGAGCACTGTAATCCAGCCCTGTTTGACTCCAAGGCGGGTTCAGGCTGCGCCGCGCCCGACCCCATCTTCATTGTTGGCCTACCGCGCGCGGGATCAACCTTGCTCGAACAGATTCTCGCCTCGCACAGCCAGGTCGAGGGCACGATGGAACTGCCCAATATCTTGGCCCTGGCGCACCGGATTAATGGTCGCCGCCGCGCCGATGAAGAGCCGGCCTATCCGGCTAATGTTGGAGCCCTATCGCCCCAGGACCTGACCGCTTTTGGCGAGGCCTTTTTGCGTGACACGCGGATCCATCGAAAGCGGGGCACCCCCTTCTTCATCGACAAGATGCCGAACAATTTCCGCCATATTGGCCTCATCCATATGATCTTGCCTAACGCCAAGATCATTGATGCGCGGCGTGGGGCGATGGGCTGTTGCTTCAGTGGCTTTAAGCAGCTCTTCGCCGAAGGGCAGGAATTTACCTACGGCCTCGAAGAGATTGGTCACTACTACCAAGACTATGTGGCCCTCATGGACCACTGGGATCAGGTCTTGCCGGGCAAGGTTTTGCGGGTAAACTACGAAGAGGTGGTTGCCGATCTTGAACCTCAAGTCCGCCGCCTTCTCGATTTCTGTGGCCTTCCGTTCGAAGAGGGCTGTATCAATTTCCATAAGAATGATCGCGCCGTTAGGACCGCCAGCTCAGAGCAGGTCAGACAGCCGATTTTCACCAGTGGCCTAGACCAGTGGGAGAACTTCTCCCCCTATCTGGATCCGCTTAGACAGGTTCTGGGTCCAGAGCTGGCCAAAGGTTGAGGAAGACAAGATGACCACCGCAACACCGGTCGAAGACGACAAGACCTATTCTCTGGGCGCGCGCTGGTACGTCCTGTTCATCATGATGTTGGCCTATACGATCAACATTGCCGACCGGTATGTCATGTCGACCGTGCTGGAGCCTATTCGGGTGGAGCTCAAGCTCACCGATGGCGGCGTGGCCTTCTTGACGGGCGTTTCGCTGGCCCTGTTCTATGTGACCATGGGCATCCCTCTGTCTTGGATTGCTGACCGCTATAACCGCCGTAATCTCTTGGCCATTTCCATCACTGTTTGGTCGGCCATGACCGCCTTTTGCGGCCTATCCACAACCTATCTTCAACTGCTGTTGGCCCGTATCGGGGTCGGCATTGGTGAGGCGGGCGGGACGCCCTCCTGCAATGCCATTGTCGGTGACTATTTCCCAGCCGACCGTCGCCCCATGGCCATGACCATCTTTGCCTTGGGTGCCCCCATCGGCGCTTGGCTGGGCGCGGACATGGCCGGTTTTGTGGCGAACAAATATGGCTGGCATGCGGCCTTTTTGGTCCTGGGCATTCCGGGGATCTTGCTGGCAGGCGTGATCATGTTAACCGTCAAGGAACCGAAACGGGGTCGGCTTGATGCGGTCTCAACCGAGGAGGCGCCAAGCTTTGCCACGACCTTGGCGTTCTTCTTCAAACAGAAGGCGGCCTTCCATGTGATCATGGGCAGTGGCGTTTCGGCCCTATGGGGCTGGGGCCTTATGTGGTTTACGCCAACCTTCCTTCAGCGCGCCTATGGTCTGAATGTTGGCGAGGCCGGAGGCTTGGTGGGGCCGATCCATCTGGTCATGGGCATTTCGGCCTCTTTGCTAACCGCTTGGCTCCTGTCGCGGCCCTCTTTTGTGGATCCGCGCCGTATTGTGAAGCTCTTGGCGGTTGTGACCGCTCTCGCGACCATCCCATCAATTCTCGCCTACTGGACCCACTCACTGCCCGTGGCCACCGCCATGTTGTGGATCTTCATTCCCGCGATCTATTTCTATATCGGCCCCGCCTTTGCCTTGGGTCAAAATCTCGCGCCGCCGAGGATGCG
>CANKPO010000088.1 GCA_947484535.1 Caulobacteraceae bacterium | reverse complement strand
GCGCCTGTTCGACCTCTATGGTGCAACGCCATGGCAAAAGCTGCAGCGGCTGCGGATCCCCTCAGCCACACCCTTCATCCTCGAAGGCCATAAGGTGGCGGGCGGTCTGGCAGTCATCGGGGCGGTGGTGGCCGAGTTTGTGGCTGGGTCTGGCGGATCCCAAGGGCTAGCCTGGCGCATCTTGGAATCCAGCAACCGGCTCCAGACCGCCAAGACCTTTGCCGCCGTGATTGTTCTGTCGCTGATGGGGGCGCTGCTCCATGCCGTGCTTCAGGCCAGTGAACAGGCGATCCTGCGCCGTTTCAGGGGGCGTTAGGCGATGGGCCTGCGTCTTACCTTAATCTCGGTCAGCTTGGTCTTGGGCCTTAGTACCAGCGCCTTAGCCTCTGAGAGCCGTCTGCCTCTGGCCAAGCCCGCAAGCGACGGGACCCCGCCCGCGCTAAAGCCCTATAAGGGCAAGCTCCACATTCAGAGCGGCGCCAACGCCCCCCGCCTCAGGATGGCCCCCAGCACGCCGGTTACCCCAATGAAGCCGGTCAAGGTCAAGCCCGCGAAGAAGTAGATTCCTAACCGCGCTCGCGGGTCTTGTGGAACGAGACCTTGGGGAACTTCTCGGCCACATAGCCGATCTCCCATGAGGACTTGGCCAAGAACACCGGCTGGTCATCAATATCGACGGCCATGGCCGTGCGGTGCTTGTTCGAGAAGTCCTCTACATCGGCGCGAGCCCCGCCGATCCAGCGCGCCTCGGCAAAGGGGGCATTCTCAAAGATCACATCGAGGGCATATTCGCCGCCAAGCCGATCCTGCATGACTTCGAACTGCAACTGACCCACGGCCCCAACGATGAAATCGGCGCCGAAGGTGGGACGGAACAGTTGCGTCACCCCCTCCTCGGCCAGACCCTCGAGCGCCTTTTTCAGGTGCTTGGCCTTGAGCGGATCCTTGACCCGCACCTTGCGCAATATTTCCGGCGCGAAGTTGGGCAGGCCAGCGAAGCGCACAATACCGCTCTCGGACAGGCTGTCACCGACGCGCAGGACGCCGTGGTTGGGGATGCCGATCACGTCCCCGGCAAAGGCCTCTTCGGCCAACTCGCGGTCCGACGCAAAGAACATGATCGGGGCATTGACGCTGATCTGACGGCCCGTGTTCTGCACCTTCAGCTTCATGCCGCGCTGGAAGCGGCCAGAGGAGAGGCGAAGGAACGCGATCCGGTCACGATGGTTGGGGTCCATATTGGCTTGGACCTTAAAGACAAAGCCGGACACTTCAGGATCACCCGGCACCACATGGGTGTCCGCCCCCGCGCGAAGAGCCTTGAGCGGCTTGGGCGACGGCGCGTAGGTTCCAAGGCCTGCCAAGAGTTGATCGACCCCGAAATGGCGCAGGGCCGAGCCAAAGAAGACCGGCGTCATATGGCCCTCAAGAAAGGCCTGCGGGTCAAAGGGCTTGGCGGCCTCTTGCACCAGCGAGGACATCTCTTCCAGCTCGGCCTGCTCGTCTGGATCGAGATAGGGGCTGATGGCGTTGCCGTTCAGGGCTACGGCGCTCGGGTGCTCTTGCAGCTCCGACGAGGGCCGCTTGGTGAAGGGCTGAAACATGCGGGTGCGCAGGTCGAGCATGCCCCGGAAACGGTTGCCGGAACCGGCAGGCCAATAGAGCGGTGCCGGATCAAGGGCCAGCTTGGAGGCGATCTCGTCCAACAACTCAATCGGGTCCTGGGCCTCGCGGTCCATCTTGTTGATGAAGGTGACGATGGGGATGTCGCGCAGGCGGCAGACCTCGAACAGTTTCAGGGTCTGGGGCTCGATGCCTTTGGCCGCATCCAGCACCATGACGGCTGCATCAGCGGCGGTCAGGGTGCGGTAAGTATCTTCCGAAAAGTCTTCGTGGCCCGGCGTGTCGAGCAGATTGAACATCAGCCCTTCATGGTCGAAGGTCATGACGCTGGCCGAGACCGAAATGCCGCGCTCGCGCTCGATCTTCATCCAGTCGGACCGGGTGCGCCTCTGCTCGCCGCGCGCACGCACCGCGCCGGCGGCCCGGATGGCCCCGCCAGCCAGCAGCAGGTTCTCGGTCAAGGTGGTCTTGCCGGCGTCAGGGTGCGAGATGATGGCGAAGGTCCGCCGACGGGCGGCCTCGACGGAGGGCGTATGGTTGCTCATGATCGGGCGATAGCCGACCCAAGCGCCAATGTCACCAAAACTCAGCCAGGGAGCCGCGCCCAAACCTGAGAATTTACATAGGCAGGGGTCATATTACCCTTGGCTTGCTGATTGACCAGCTCGGCCATGATCGGGAAACTCAGCTCAGCAAACCGGTACGAGACCTGTTGCGGCGGACAACCCTTCTTGGGCACAAAGAACAGGGCCGCATTCACATTCGAAACCTTGCTCAGGATGAGCCCGATCAAACGCAAGGACCGCGCCGGGTCTTCGTGGGCCAGATTGGGGTTGGCCGAGAAGAGTTCAGCCCCCAAATGGATCACATCATTGATTTTCAACCGAGCAGAATTGGTGTCAGCGGGCGGCAATGAAAAATTCCCCCCCGAAAGATTGAACACCACATCATTAAGCAAAAAATGCATGCGGGTCGTCCCCCGTTCCTGCGCCATGAAGCAGGAGTATGAAGTTTGCGGCGACGATTATGATTTGGTCAAGAATTTAAGTGCCGTCGACAGGCTCGACGAGGAAATGTCGACCTTCGCGGTCTTCAATCTCTACCACCCAAAGATCTGGATCAATTCGCAGGCTGCGGGCCAGATAGGCATCGGCAGAGGGCTCGTCTGTCGCCGACAGGGGCTGCATCCAGACCCGTGACCCATCGCCCTTGGTGGCTTCGGCAAAGACCCGGACGGTGCTGGTGCTCTGATTGAAGGCCTTGACCAAGACCGATCCGGCGCGTGCATCACCCTTGTGGGCCACAACACCGAACCCTCCGCCAAGTTCGGCCCGGCGGATCAGGGCGGCCACCCAGATATCAGTCGATAGGATCACACATGGCCTCGTGAATAACCTTGACGAAAGGTTTGCGCAGTATCATCCAGCCTGCATCTCGCACCTAGTAAGAAATCAGATTGTGATGATGAGCCCGCGCAAAATGCCGCAACGCTCGATAGATCTAAAGGGGATCGGGTGGCTAGCCACTGCGGTGGCCATAATGATTGCACCGACCGCTCAGGCGACGGCCCTTGACCTTTTCTATGAACGCACAGTGATGAGCGTCGCTGACCGTCGCTGCAACCTGTTTGCCCCGCAAATCACGGTCGCCCTTGATGCGGCCCGCTTGCAGGCGCGCGGCGCGGCCCTGCGCGCGGGCGTCGATCAGGATGTGATCAAGGACACGGCGCGCCAAGCGACCTTGCGGTCCAATTCGGTGCCCTGTCAGTCCAAAGACCTGACAGTGGCCGCCAACCGGGTAAGATCCGCCTTTGCCGCCTATAGCCGTCTAACGCGAATGGACTTTCCGGGCGATACGGCCGGATGGGCGGCCAGCCGTGGGCAAGCCGTTCACACGGCAAGTTGGCAGCTTTACCAAACCGCACGGTTTGGCTGGGACAGCATGACCTTTGGGATCGCATCTCGATCAGGATCAAGCGGCCTGGTGGCGGCGGCGAGCTTTGCAGATGGGGCCATCCCCTATAGCGCGCGGATCATGATGCGCGACCTGACCAAGGCCCCAAGGCCCTATCTCAATGCCCGGGTTGCGGATGATAAGGGCAAGATCCCGCTCCATGCCAGGGCCGCGCCGCTGTCGGTGTCCCGCGCCATCCTGGCCGAAGATCGCCGCGAGGCTGATCCCTATCTTCTGCCTGCCAAGGCCAAGACCGGCACCGCCTTTCGCTGGCCACCAGCGGCAGCGGCGGCCATGGCAGAGTTGGACCCCCGCGAGGCCGTCAGGGTCGACTTTGTCTTTGCGGGCCGTGACGGGGACAGTGTCCGAACTGCCTATATTGAAGTCGGTGATTTTGCGGCGGGGCGCGCCTTCCTAGCCTCAGGCCAGAAATAGGCTCAGATCAAACAGATTAGCTGGGGCGACCACTTGGGAAGGCCACAACATTGGCCCGCGCCTCATTCGATTCTTCCGGTTCTGCCGGGCTGATCGGTGCCACATCCAGGACCGGAAGGCGGACAGTGACGGTCGTACCCTCGCCCAGACGGCTTTCAATGATCATCTCGCCGCCATGCAGCTCTGCAAAGGCGCGGACCAGCGAAAGGCCAAGTCCGGTTCCACCTATATGTCGGGTGGTATCGCCCACCTGTTCGAAGGGACGACCGAGGCGGCTAACATCTTCTGCCGAGATGCCAATGCCATTGTCGATGACGCTCAGGTCTAAGACGTCGCCATAGGCCTGAAGGTTGACCGTGATCTGTCCGCCCGCCGGGGTGAACTTTATGGCGTTGGAGACCAGATTGATCACGATCTGCTTTAAGGCGCGGCGGTCGGCATTGGCCTCGATCAGAACCGTTGGAAGGCTGCCGCGCAGCTTGACCCCTGCCTCATCGGCCTGAACGCGCAAGAGCCGCAGGGCCGCGCTGACCGGTTCGCGGATATCGAATATTTCCCGGGTCAACTCATAGCGCTGAGCTTGGATCTTCGACATGTCCAAAACATCGTTGATCAGGTCCAGCAGGTGGCGGCCAGATTCGTGGATAAGTCCGACATATTCGGCATATTTTCCCGTCAGAGGCCCGAACATCTGGGTTCGCATAATGTCGGAAAAGCCCATGATCGCATTGAGCGGCGTGCGCAGCTCGTGGCTCATATTGGCCAAGAACCGTGACTTGCCCGCATTCATCTCGTCCGCCTCGATCCGCGCGGTCTCGAGACGAACCTCATGGGAATGTTCGAGCGAGGCATCGCGCAGGATCGCGGAAAGCCGACCATCCGCCAGACGGCGCAGATCAATGACCGCATAGGCTTGCGGGGCGTGGCGCGGGGAAAAGCCTGCCCGGCCCTGTCCGTCGCGCGAGGCCGCTTCGATGGCCGCTTGCAGCGCCGATTGATTGGCCGTCGCGGCAGCGTCGACCAGTCCGACGTCGAACAGCCCGTCGAGGCTAATGCCCTCTGGAACCGTGCCATAGGCGCTCAGCGCGCGCCCTTCCGGGCTGAGGGTGAGGATCAGATGCGGTTGGGCCGCCAGTTCCTCCTCCAACGTCTGAAGTGTTCCAGCTGCGGTCGCTGGCGTCGTCGGTCCTCTGCGCAGCACGAGCACCGCCGCCGCCAAGATCAGGATGGCACCGGCCAGAGCGGTGAGCGGAGCGTTCCCCCCAACCATGGCCGGGATGCCAAGGGCGATGAGCGCAAAACCCGCCAGCCCAATCGCCGACGCCAAGATTCCACGCCACAGCTGCCCGCCGTCAAGGGATGTCCTTGGCGTGGCATGGGGGGATGACATAGGCTTACGGGTCGGGCTCAGAGGATAGTCCTTTCGGTCAATCTCTTTACGCCCCCGCTGGCCAAGACGCGACTGCGCACAATCCACAAGCGAACCGAGGGGCCAGATTCCTGTGTATGAGCCTGTGAGTTCTTTACAGCCCCGAGCGCACCGTTGCCTTCGGGCTGGTCACGGCCTAAGTGGACGCTCAACGGCGAGCGCCAATCTGGCGTCAAGCTTCTGTCTACGGCTGAGCCCATGTCTGCGACCATGAATGACGAACTAGACGATCTGGAAGCCGAGTTTGAGATGCTCGGCGACTGGGAAGAGCGCTATCGCCACGTCATCGATCTGGGCCGCGACCTTGCCCCCCTCAGCGACACCGAGCGCAGCGACCAGAACAAGGTCCGGGGCTGTGCAAGCCAGGTCTGGTTGGTCACAGAAACCACAGACGGAACCCACTTGACCTTTCGGGGGGATTCCGACGCCCACATTGTGCGGGGATTGGTGGCCCTGGTCCTCAGGCTCTATTCCAGCCGAACCGCTCAAGACATCCTCGCCTTTGACGCTCAGAAGGCCTTTGACCGTTTGGGTCTTAGCGGTGCCCTATCGAGCCAGCGCTCTAACGGCCTAAGGTCCATGGTCGAGCGGATCCGGCGCGATGCCTCGGCGGTGCGCCCCTAATCAGTTCACCCGAACCTGAGGG
>CANKPO010000087.1 GCA_947484535.1 Caulobacteraceae bacterium | reverse complement strand
CGCATCGCGCCGAAGCAACCTAGGGGATCATAAATCCAGGTTCGCTCCAATCACCTAGATTGCTTCGCTGCGCTCGCAATGACGCGCAATAAAGCCCTTTCCCCCCTTGAGGGGGAGAGGGTTGGGAGTGGGGGGTACATCAGCCGATCTCACC
The DNA here is from genome assembly GCA_947484535.1 of Caulobacteraceae bacterium. Lineage (GTDB taxonomy): Bacteria > Pseudomonadota > Alphaproteobacteria > Caulobacterales > Caulobacteraceae > CAISGS01. The sequence goes on along the minus strand of CANKPO010000087.1, from coordinate 5,943 downwards.
CGCATCGCCCCGAAAAAGAATTTCTCCAGCGGGCTGCTTACCGCCTGAGAGAAAGTTTCTGGGTCCCCGCCTTCGCGGGGAACGCGGGGTGGGGCGTTCACCTACCGCCGCCTCTTCCCGCCGGCCTTGATGTTCTTGGGCCGGCCTTTCGGGCCCTGTCTGTGGCGGATGCCGAGGCGGGGGCGGGGGGCGCCGGGGAGGGCGGGTTCGGGGTCGCTGAGGACTTCGAACAGAAGGCCGCCGGTGATGGGGGTGGCTTCCAAGAGCTTGACCCGCACCCGTGCGCCGAGGCGCCAGCGCTTGCCGCTGCGTTCGCCGATCAGGCAGTGGGCCTTGTCATCATGGACGAAATATTCATCCCCCAGAGACGAGACGGGGGCTAGGCCGTCGGCACCGATCTCGCCCAAACGCACAAACAGGCCAAAGCGGGTGACGCCGGTGATGCGGCCATCAAACTCTGCCCCCACCCGGTCGGCCAAGAAGGCGGCGACATAGCGGTCGGTGGCCTCGCGCTCGGCGGCCATGGCGCGGCGCTCCGAGGCGGTGATGCTCTCGGCCGTTTCGCGCAGGCGGGCGATCTCTTCGTCCGTCAAGCCATCGGTGCCAAGGCCCAAGGCGCGGATCAGGGCGCGGTGGACCACCAGGTCGGCATAGCGCCGGATGGGCGAGGTAAAGTGGGCATATCGGGCCAGGTTCAGGCCAAAATGGCCGATATTGTCGGGCGAATAGACGGCCTGCATCTGACTGCGCAGGACGACCTCATTGACGATCTCGGCATGCGGGCCTTCCTTGGTCTGGATCAGGAGGCGGTTGAGCCGGTCGGTGCGCGGGGCCTCGCCCTTGGACCAGTTGATGCCGATGGTGGCCAGAAAGTCAGCCAGAGACTGGACCTTTTCCTGACTGGGCGTGTCGTGGATGCGATAGATCAGGGCCGGGCGTTTTTGGCCCTTGGTCGGGGCCTCCAAAGTCTCGGCGGCGCAGACATTGGCCTGGATCATGAACTCTTCGATCAGGCGGTGGGCGGTCAGGCGCTCGCGCGGGCGGATGGACAGGACCTCGCCTTCGGGGCTGATCTCGATCTTGCGTTCGGAGCTTTCAATATCCAGCGGCGAGCGACGGTCACGGGCCTGCCCGACACAGGCATAGGCGGCCCACAGGGGCTTGAGCACCGGCTCCAACAACGGGCCGGTCACGTCGCTGACCTCGCCGTCAATGGCCGACTGGGCGTGCTCATAGGCCAGCTTGGCGGCAGAGCGCATCAGGCCGCGGACAAATTTGTGGCCGATCTTGTCGCCAGAGCGGTTGAAGACCATGCGCACGGCCAGACAGGCGCGGTTCTCGCCTTCGCGCAGGCTGCAAAGGCCGTTGGACAGGCGTTCGGGCAGCATCGGCTCGACCCGGTCGGGGAAATAGACGCTGTTGCCCTTGTCGCGGGCCTCGCGGTCGAGCGGCGTGCCGGGCCGCACATAGGCGGCGACATCGGCGATGGCCACCCAAACGATCCAGCCGCCTTGATTGGCCGGGTCCTCGTCCGGTTCAGCATAGACGGCGTCATCATGGTCGCGCGCATCGATGGGATCGATGGTGACCAGCGGCACGTGGCGCAGGTCCGTGCGGCCCTCCAGCGTCGGTGCCTCGGCGGCTTCGGCGGCGTCCTCGGCATCTTGGGAAAAGCCGGTGGGCAGGCCGTGGGTGTGAATGGCGATCAGGGAGGCCGCTCGTGGCTGATCTTCGCGCCCGACCACCTCTAGCACCCGCCCGCGCTTGGGACCGAACCGGCCCGCCGCCTCGCCGACCTCGGCCACGACCAGATCCCCGTCCTTGAGGGCCTCGGCCTCAGGCCCGAACAGGACCAGACTTTCTTTAGAGCGGCGGTCAACCGGCTCGACGCGAATCTCTTGGCGAGGGCCGCGCAGGGACTTGCGTACGACGCCGAGGATCTTGTGAGCGCTTTGGCCGAGCTTCTTGATCAGCTTGGCTTCGAACTCGCCGCTTTCCAGCCGCTCAAAGCGCACCAGAACCCGCTCGCCCAGACGCGGGGCACCGGCAACCTTTTCCGCCGGATCGGGGGCGAGGCGCACGATGGGCGCATCTTCGCCGGCCTTGACCAGACGCACGAACAGGTCGCCGTCCGTATCGACCTCGATCACATCGGCCACCCCGACGGGGGGCAGGGCTCCGGCCTCGGCAAAGCCGCCCCGTCCACGCTTGCCCAAGAGGCCCTCAGCCTCCATGTCCTTGAGCATCATCCGCAGGGCCCGCCGGTCAGCACCCTTCAGGCCAAAGGCCTTGGCCATATCGGCCTTTTCCGCCTCTCCAGCCTCGCGCAGGAACTTCAGCAGGGTCTCACGGTCGGGCAGACCTTGCGGTGGCTTGGGGCGAGCAGAGGGGTGGCGGGCGATGCGCGGCTTTTTCATGCCATCAGGATATAGGCATGCGCGCCTCTAGGCGACCTGATTTGCGCTAAGGCCCCTATTCGCGGCGCAGGGCCTCGATGGGATCGAGCCGCGAGGCTTGCCAAGAGGGGTAGGCCCCGAACACCAGACCCACCGCCATGGAAAAGCCCAAGGACAGGGGGGCAGCCCAAGAGGGGATCGCCATGGGCCATGATCCAAGCTGCGCAATCAGCAAGGCGCCGCCAATGCCGATGAGCAGGCCTAGGATGCCACCCGCGAGCGATAGGGCCACGGACTCCAACGCAAACTGAATCAGGATGTCCGAACGCTTGGCCCCGACCGCCATACGAAGGCCAATCTCACGCGTGCGCTCGGTCACGGCGACCAGCATGATGTTCATGATCCCAACGCCGCCAACCACCAGCGAGACGGCTGCGACGGCGGCCAATAGGATGGTGAAGGTCGCGGTGGCGGCCTGAGAGGCCTGAAGGATCGAGGCCATATTCTGGGCTTGGAAATCGTCGTCCTCGCCCTCGCGGATGCGGTGACGTTCGCGCAAGAGGGTGGTGGTGTCCTCTTGCACGCGGCTGAGATCATCTTCGCTGGCGGCCTTGATATAGATGGTCTGGACCGTGTCGCCCTTGACCCGGCGGCCCACAACGCGAGAGCGGACGGCGGGCAGGGGACCCAGAACAATATCGTCCTGATCCTGTCCAAAGCCGCTCTGGCCCTTGGAGGTCAGGACCCCGACCACCTGAAAGGGCGAGGAGCCGACGCGGATGCGCTTGCCCAGAGGATCAGCATCCCCGAACAGCTCTCGCGCAACCGTGGTGCCGATCACCGCGACGGTGCGGCCTTGGCGGGCCTCGCGCTCATCGAACATGCGGCCCTGTCCGATGGTCAGGTCTCTGGCGACCAGATAGTCGGGTGTGACCCCTTCGATGCGGCTGTTCCAGTTGGTGCCTTCGGCGGCCAGTTGCGCCTGTCCGCGGACGGTGGGCGCGACGGCGGCGACTCCCTCGACCTGTTTGGCAATGGCCTCGGCATCAGCTCCGGTGATGGAGATGTCCGATCCTGCGGCCTGAGCGGCAAAGCCTGAGCGTGACGCGGCTGGGGATACGATGATCAGGTTGGAGCCGAGGCCTGAAATGGCGCTCATCACCCGCTGCTGCGCACCCAGACCAATCGAGGTCATCATCACGACGGCCGCGACGCCGATGACGACGCCCAGCGAGGTGAGGGCGCTGCGCATCGGGTGTGCGGCGATGGCGCTGGCGGCAAAGCGGATCAGGTCCTTGGACTTCATGACCTAGCCCCTTCGTCGCTGACGATCAGGCCGTCGCGAAAGCCGACCCGGCGGCGGGCCCTTGCGGCGACATTGGCATCGTGGGTGACCAAGATGACGGTCAGACCTTCGCTGTTCAGTTGCTCGAACAGGGCCATGACATCCTTGCCCGTTGAACTGTCGAGCGCGCCGGTGGGCTCGTCCGCCAGCAGAAGGTCGGGACTGTTGGCGAGGGACCGGGCGATGGCGACGCGCTGTTGCTGACCACCTGACATCTGGGTCGGGCGGTGATGTTGGCGGTCGGCCAGCCCGACCTTGGCCAACATCTCTGCGGCCCGCTCGCGGCGCTCCTTCACCTCGATACCGGCATAGACCATCGGCAGTTCGACATTTTGCAGGGCGCTGTAGCGGGGCAAGAGCTGGAACGACTGAAAGACAAAGCCGATCCGCTGATTGCGAAAATGGGCGAGGCCATCATCATCCAGATGGCTGACATCCTCGTCCTCGAACAGATATTGGCCGCTGGTGGGCCGGTCGAGCCCGCCAAGGATGTTCATCAGGGTCGACTTGCCCGAACCTGACGGTCCGGTAATGGCCAGATAGGACCCGCGCGGAAAGCTGAGCGAGACCCCAGCCAGAGCCGCCACGGTCTCATCCCCCATCTGATAGGTCTTTTTGAGGTCTCGAAACTCGATCATGACCGAGCGCCTAGGTGCGCGGACGTGAGGAGGACCCGCCGCCTAAGGGCGATCTCATGGTTGGCAAGGGCTTGGGTCCGCCGCCAATGATCACCTGATCGCCCGGCTTGATCTCGCCTTCGATCTCACTGAATGAGCCGTCTGAGGCCCCGACGCGTACGGACACGGGCCAAGGTTTCTTATCCTTGAGGATCCAGACCACTCCGGGGGTCTTTCCGCCTTGAGGGCCACCGCGACCACCGAACTGGCCTTGAAGAGCGGTTAGGCGGGCGCGTTGCTCGGGCTTGAGCAGGGGGGTGAGCTTAGCGAAGGCCTCATCGCGAGCCGCGCGACGGGCCTTGGGATCTTGACCTGCGGCCTGCATCTTGGTGCGCATCTCTTCGAAGATCGGCTTGGCCTTGGCTTGCTGATCACGGGTTAGGTCCAGTTGCTCAAGCAGTCGCCCGCCGCCGTTTCGTGCGCCTGCGTTGCTCGCCGCTGGAGGCCGACCACCACCACCGCCGCCTCCGGGAGGACCGCTAACAACCGTCGGGCTCTGCATGTCGGCAGGCTTAAAGCGCAGGGCCGCAGCGGGCACCTTCAAGACGTTGGGACGTTCATCAATCACCACATCGGCATTGGCGGTCATGCCGGGCAGGAGGCGTCCACCCTTGTTTTCAGCCTGAGCAATCACAGCATAGGCGACAACATTTTGCTGGGTTTCAGGCTGCTTGCGCACCTGCGTGACCGCGCCCTGGAAGGTTTCATCGGGATAGGCATCAACCGTGAACTTTACCGTCTGGCCCTCGCGGATCTGTCCGATGTCGGCCTCATCGACCATGATCTTGACCTGCAGCTTGGAAAGGTCCTGCGCGATCTGGAACAGCACCGGGGCTTGGAAGCTGGCCGCGACGGTCTGGCCGGGATCAATCTTGCGGTCTACGACCACCCCGTCGATGGGCGAGAGGATCTGTGTGCGGCCTAGATCATATCGGCTGGCCTCAAGACCGGCCTTGGACTGTTCGACCCGCGCGCTTTGGGCGGCGATCTGAGCCCGGGCAAGCGCCACGCCAGCCTCGGAGCGCTTGACCGCAGCGGTCGCTTGATCCAGCGCCTGTCCAGAGGCAAAGCCTTGCTCGGAGAGGGATTTAACACGGCGAAAAGCGGCCTGATCGACCTCGTTCTGGGCCTTGGCCTGTTCAAGGGCCGCGCGCTGTTGGGCCAGAGCGGCGGTCACAGCCCCAAGGTCTGCCGTGCCTTGATTGACCCGGCTGGCATAGGTCTTGGCATCAATGACGGCGAGGACGTCGCCCTTGGAGACCGGACTATTGAAGTCGACCAGAACCTGCGACACCAGACCCGACAGCTGTGAGCCGACCTGGACCGTGACGAGGGCTTGAACATTGCCCGACGCCGAGACCGTCTTGGTCACATCGCCTCGCTCGATGGCGGCGAACCGGTAAGGGTCAACCTTTGGCTTGGGCTTGAGCAACTGACAGCCGCCCATCAGCAGCAGTAGGCTACCGACAACCGCAAGGCCGATGAGGATCGGGCGGGGAAGTTTCAGCAGGCGCTGGGCGATCGG
>CANKPO010000086.1 GCA_947484535.1 Caulobacteraceae bacterium | reverse complement strand
GCCCTCGACCTTGAGCACGGCCAGATCAGTGGCCTCGTCGCGGCCAACAACCGTGGCCTTCAGCTCGCGCTCATCCTTGAGCACGACCTTGATCTCGGCGGCATTTTCGATGACGTGATTGTTGGTGACAATATAGCCATCCGCCGAAATGAAGAAGCCCGAGCCTGCGGACTGGGTTGGACGCGCGCCGGGGACCTGCTGGGATCCATCATCGGGTCCATCCTCTCCCTCGCCCTGCTGAGGGACACCGGGAATGGCGAAGGGGAAACCTTCAGCACCGGGAGGAACCGGGATCATGCGAAGGCCGGGGCGACCCCTGACTTGAGGCGCGACCTTCGAGGTCACGTCGATGGACACCACCGCTGGAGCCACCTTGTCGAAAATGTCGGCAAAGGACAGGGGCGCGCCGGGCGGAGGCGCAAAGACCGGCAGACCTGAGGCCTTATAGAGTTTCACTTCGCTGGACTGAGCAGCGGCGGGCGGCAAGGCTAGGCCGGTTCCAACCATGGCTGCCAAGGTCAAACCAACCCCGGCCACGGCACCCAAAATATATCCGCGTTTCTTATCAACCATGTTCAATCTTCCTCGTTCTCGACTCCAAGGCTTGGATCGAGCCCTTCACCCCTCAGCTTAAGAGCGAATGCCCGTTCACGCCAATGTTCTCAAGTTACCTTTGTGTCATCCATCGGGAGAATCTTGTGGCGCAACTGCGGCACAACCGTGTCATTTGGCCTCGGAGGCCTGCAATTTTACCAAAAGGGCCTGTTCCTCAGAGGTCAGGGCCGTCTCTTGGGCGTGATCCAGTGAGGATCGCTTCAGGCCAAAAAAACCAATCAATCCCAGAAAGACGATGGCAAAGGGTGTGACCCAAAGGGCGGCATTGGTCAGGCTAAAGGCCGGCTTGAGCATGACATATTCGCCATAGCGCTGGACCAGATAGGACCGTACCTGTGTGTCCGTGCGCCCAGCCGCCACCTCTTCACGCACGATCTTGCGCAGGTCGACGGCCAGCTCAGCCTGCGAATCATCAATCGACTCATTTTGGCAGACCATGCAGCGGATCTCAGGAAACAGGGCCTTGGCCCGCGCCTCTAGGACCGGATCGGCCAAGCGCTCCGACGGATCGGCCGCCGCGCCCATGCAGAGCACCGCCGCCAAGATCAAACCGGTAAGGCCAAGCGGCTTCATTCGGCAGGCACCGCAACGGCCCCCGCGTCAGCGGCGCGGCGCGGGGCAGCAAAGCGAAGGCGGCGATCGGACAGAGACACGGCACCGCCCAAGGCCATCAAGAGCGGGCCTAGGAATATCAGCCGCGCGAGCGGGTTCCAATAGGCCCGCACCAACCAAGCCGGTTGGTCTTCGCTACCCACGCGGCGCTCGCCCAAGACCAGATAGACATCGTCCAGACCTTCAAGGCAAAGGGCGACCTCAGAGGTGGTCTGGCTATTGGCCGGATAGAAGCGGCGTTCCGGCTTGGCGTCGCAAACGGGCTCGCCGTTCTTGGTCACCGTGACCAGGCCGCGCTCGGCAATATAGTTGGGACCGTTGGCGGACACGACGTCGCTAAGCTGGACCTGATAGGCCCCGACCGAGATTGATTGACTGACACTCAGGGCCTGAGCCGCCTCGATCTTATAGGCGGTCTCAAAACAGGCTCCGAGGGTGAAGATACCCAGACCCGCATGGGCCAGACTCATGCCCCAGGCCCCGCGCGGAAGTCCGCCAAGGCGGCGGCGCACCTCGGCGGGGCTAGCCCGGCCAAGATGGATCCGCTCGGCAATCTCGACGAAGACGCCCACAATCAGCCAGACGCCAAGACCCATCCCGACGGACGCCGCGACATGTGTGGGCTTTTGAAACCAAAGGACCAAGAGGGCGACCATCACCGCAAGACCTGCCGCCGCCCAAAGCCGTTGCAAGGCCCCAAGGCCATCGCCGCGCTTCCAACTGAGCAGGGGGCCGATGGGCAGGACCAGAAAGGCTAGGGCCATGAGGGGGGCAAAGGTCAGGTTGAAATAGGGCGTACCCACCGACAGGCTTTGCCCGGTCAGGGCCTCCTTGATCAGGGGGTAGAGCGTGCCCAAAAGTACGGTCACCGTCGCGGCGGACAGGATCAGATTATTGATTACCAGAGCGCCTTCACGGCTGATCGGGGCAAAGAGCCCACCGGGTGCGAGCTTCGGGGCGCGCCAAGCAAAGAGGCTAAAGCCGGTTCCCGCCGCAAGGCCGAGGATCGTCAGCAGAAGAATCCCGCGCTCCGGATCCACCGCAAAGGCATGGACCGAGGTCAAGACGCCCGAACGGACCAAAAAGGCTCCGAGCATTGAGAAGGTAAAGGATCCCAGCGCCAAAAAGACCGTCCAGCCGGGCAATGCGCCGCGCTTTTCGGTGACCACGGCAGAATGGAGCAGGGCCGTGCCAATCAGCCACGGCATGAAGCTGGCATTCTCGACCGGATCCCAGAACCACCATCCGCCCCAGCCCAGCTCATAATAGGCCCAAAAGGCCCCCAAGGTGATGCCGACGGTCAAAAGGCTCCAAGCCGCCAAGCTCCAAGGCCGAACCCACCGGGCCCAAGCGGCATCGACACGTCCCTCAATGAGGGCGGCAATGGCAAAGGAAAAGACGATCGAGAACCCGACATAGCCGCCATAGAGGAAGGGCGGATGGAAGGCCAAGGCGGGGTCTTGCAACAAGGGATTGAGAGATTGTCCCTCAGCCGGGGGCTCAAGCAGGCGCATGAACGGATTGGAGGCAAAGACCGTATAGGCCAAGAACAGCACACCCAAGGCGCCTTGGCTGGCGACCACGACAGACTTCATGGCCGCAGGCAGGCCCCGCGCCATCAGGGCGACGATGGCCCCGAACCCGGTCAGGGCAAGGCACCAGAGCAGCATCGAGCCCTCATGGCTGCCCCAAACCCCGGCGACCTTATAGAGAATGGGCTTGGCCGAATGGGAGTTGGCCGCGACATTGGCCACCGAGAAGTCCGAGGTGACAAAGGCGTATATCAAGGCCGCAAAGGCGATCAGCACCATCAGGAACGCGGCCCCTGCTGCCCCCTCACCTGCGCCGTAAAAGACCGCTGAGCGCCGGATCCGGCCGAACACAGATAGGCCAACCTGCGCCACCGATAGGATCAGCGACAGGATCAGACAAAAGGCCCCGATCTCAATAATCATCCCTTGGTCGCCCCCGTTGGCGCGGCCTTATCTGCATCACCGCGCCATTCGCCGGACGCCTTCAGCGCCTTGGTCACTTCGCGCGGCATATATTTCTCATCATGCTTGGCCAGAACTTCGGTGGCGCGGAATTGGCCAGAGGCTTCGAAAGCGCCCTTGGTCACAACCCCTTGGCCTTCACGGAACAGGTCCGGCAGGTCGCCCTGATAGATCACCTTCTCGGAGGCGGCATGGTCGCTGATCACGAACTCAACCGAGCCATCGGGATATTTGGTCACGCTGCCCTTGGCCACCAGGCCGCCCAGTTGAATGGTCTTGCCGGGCGCCAGCTGCGCCGCCTTGGCTTGAGCTGGCGAATAGAAAAATGACACGGCATCGCCCATAGCAAAGAAGGCCAGAGCCGCTGCCAAGCTAAGGATTGGGGCCGCTACAGCCACCACCAGCAGTCTGCGCCGTGCTTTCTTCGATCTTGGCATCCAACCCATAGATAGGCTCACTCTCAATGGCTGCGCTCGTGTCTCATAGATAGGGTGAGATCTGCCCTAGCCCAAGGGCCCGGTCAGATCCTTCTCAGATCAGTTCGACGCGGGCTTGGCACTGTCTTCGATGGTTTTCAACAGGTCCGGTCGATCCTTGTACAGACGTCTTGCCTCGGCGAGCGCCTTGGCCTGAGCGTCTGTCTCACCGAGCACGCCATAGGACCGCACCAGCCGCGCCCAGCCTGCCGGATCATCGGGTGAGGCCTTGAGACGAGCCGCGAGGCTGTCGACCATACTGCGAATGAAGGCGGCCTGATCCGCCCCACCGGTTGGACCCTGGGCGGCCACGGGCTTGGGCAAGCCGCCATTTTTCACCACGGTGGCAATTTCCTCGCTGAGGCTTGCCGCGCGATCATCTCCTGCGGGCAAAGAGGCCAGAACCGAACGCCAGATCTTTAGGCCACCGGCAAAATCACCCTCGGCCATCATGGCCCTGCCAATATGGTAACGTGCCGACGGATCGGATGGATCAATGGCAAGGGCCGACTTGAAGGCCTGCAGGGCATCTGGGCTGACCTCGCCCTTGGCTTGAATGACCAAGGTCTCGCCCAAGATGGTCTTAAGATCGGCCCGTTCGGGGGCCAGACGGATCGCCGTTTCGAGATTGCGAATGGCGCTGGTCTCATCATCCATTGCCGCCTGAACTCTGGCCAAGAACATCAGAGGCTGAGGATCGGTTGGCCGCTCGGCCACGACCTGCTGCAGAACGGCCACCAGTTCAGGGGCCGCCAAGGTCGCAGGGTCGGCCTGACGCCACTTGGCAAGGCGGCTGACAAAGGACTGATCGGGTAGGCCCGGCGCGCCAATGACGCCGTAAGCCGCAACCGCCAACAGGGGTAGGACTGCCGCAATGATAAAGACCCATCGGCGAGCGAGCGGCGTCGCCCTGACAGGGGCTTGGGTCTGCTCGGCAGCCCCCAGCAGCCGACGGGCAGCTTCGGTTTTAGCGGAGCGATGATCGTCGTCGGTGAGCAAACCACGATCCGCCAAATCATCCATTTCGCGCAGTTGGCGGCGATAGACGTCAAGGCTGGGATCTTCAGCACCCTCGGTTTGGGCCTCCAAACGCGCGGCGCGGCTGACCACGACATAGGACGCGGCAGCGGACAGAAGGGCAGCGGTGATCCAAAATCCGATCATCCCAAACCCGTAACCGATCTTGAGACCTTAGGCGACCCCAAAGGGTTGCGACATCAACGCCGACCGGTTGGAATGGCCCGCCGCCGCAACTGATCAGCGGTGGCCTCGTCATGGACCAGAGCGACATACTTAGCAACCGCGTGAACCCGCTCACGGACGGCCTCGGGCGAGAGGTTAAAGTCGGTCAAAAGCGCGATCGTACCTTTACCGTAATATTCCAAGAACTCTTGGGTTTCGGCGAGTACCCGTGTGCGTAAGACGCCAATGCCACTGACGCTGGCAATCGAGCGCACGGCGGCAATCAATACCAAAATGGCTTCAAGCCTTGCCTCGGCGATGGGCTCGGGTGCGACATCAATGTTGGGCGAACGGTTCAGCGCTCGCGCATTTTTATTGGCAGCTGTAACCGGTAGCGCTCTGGGGAGAAGGGCCTCGACCTGGTTGAGAAGGGCCTCGCAGGCATTGGTCAGGTCGCGCTTGGACCGCGCTATCCTGCGGCCCCAAGGCCCATTCTTGCCCAAGACGAGATTGTCTTCAAAGTCGGTTGTGATCGAAATGACGGTCTTTACCGCGGTCGCAACAGCATTTCCGGCGCTGGCCCCTTGATCAAGGTTTACCTCACCGATGGTCTCAACCAGTGCCTCTACCTGCCCGAGTAAAATTTCTCCAAAGAGACCCATATCCGTATTGGCGACAAATTGGTCGGTCGGACGGTCAAGCGCCGCGGAGATAATCCGCAAAATGGTCCACGGCGACTCTAGGTTCGTGTAGAGCACCTCAAACATCCGCGCTGGGCCATCCGAGGCGATGTTCGCCGCGTCGCGATAGGCCAACCGCACCGAAAGGGCATCGTCGGCATTCATACGCGAGACCCAAAGCGGCAACTCTAAAAGGGCGTCGCGCAGCAGGGCTGACATCCTTAGATAAGCGATCAGATCTCGCACGCCCGTGGGTGAGGCCTTGTTTAAGCATTCAATGACCGGTGCGAAGGCAGGATCATTATCCTCTAGGCCATCGATGGCCGCGTCGCAGGCCTGATTGAAAATATAGGGAAGCAGATCCTCGCTCTCCCACCGGGAGGCCATGTCCCGCGCCTGAACCATTAGTTTGGGCACACGGTCTACCAAGGCGTTCCACAGCAGGGTCGGCAGCACAAAGGGAAAACGGCTTTGAGCCTTGTCTGGCCTATTATTGGTGCAGAGGCTAAGAAAGGGACTGAAGACGACCGCACGGACCTTGCGGTCCTTAATCTCCATCATGACG
>CANKPO010000085.1 GCA_947484535.1 Caulobacteraceae bacterium | reverse complement strand
GCCGTGCTGGGTGTCGCTATTGGCAATGGCGAGATCCGCCGCCGCGAGCCCGACCTGCGCGACCATGGTCTGAGAGACCCGCTCAGCAGCGTGGCGCGCGGTGACATGGCCGGTCTCGTGGCCCAAGACAGCCGCCAATTGGTCATCATTGACCACGGCCTTGAACAGCCCGCTATTGACCCCAACCTTGTTGCCGGGAAGGACGAAGGCATTGGCGTCTGGATTATCAAAGACGGCATATTCCCAAGGCTGAGCCCCGCGCCCCGCCGCCTCAACGATCCGCTGACCCACCGAGCGGACGGCGCGGTTCATCTCGCGGTCTTGCGATAGTTTCTGGGTACGAAGGGCGTCGCGCCATGCGGTCTGGGACAGCTGCATAAGCTGTTCATCACTGACCATCAAAAACTGATCGCGGCCCAGTTCTGCATTATAGGAACAGCCCGCAGCGAAGGCGACGACGGTACCTGCCGCCAGACCGCGAACCAGATCACGGCGCGACAGGCGAACGGGTTGGCGCGCTTGGCCGCTATCGGCGAGATCCTGATCATGGGTAAGGCACATGGGCGAAGGTCCAATGGTCTGGGCACCTGAGTGGTCACACCATAGAAGAGGCTGTGCCGTCGCGCCAGAGGGACTGCGACAGCACTGACCCCATTCGAGACAACAAAAAACCCCGAGGGCTGACCCTCGGGGCGTTCTGTTTGGTCCAAGACCGGTAGATCCTATCGTGGGAGAACCCAACGAATACGGGTCTGCCAAGTGGCTTCGACCGGATTACCGTCCACCAACTGTGGCTTCATCTTCCAGAGGCTTGCGACCTTTTTCGTCGCTTCCCCGAAGCCGAAGTCGGCGGGATCTTCTGCGAGCACCTGGCAATTGACCAGAGCACCCTTGACGGTAACCACACACTTGATGGTGGCCGAACCTTCTTTCTCGAGCCGCTGAGCACGTTCCGGATAGAACCGGGCGTAGTCATCGCCGTTAGGCTTGCGGGTCCAGGTCGGGTTCGACACCACTGGCGGAGCAGGAGGAGGAGGAGATTCGACCGCCTTAGGCCGGACGTCTACCTTGTCTTCCTTCTTCACCGGAGGAACCTCCAGGGGCGGCGGCGGCGTCACGTTCGGTGGCGGAGCCACTGGGGGACGCGGCTGCAGCTTAGGCGGCGGCGGCGGTTTATCGTCCGGCGGTGGAGGCGGCGGTGGCGGCGGAGGTGGCTTATAGATATCCACCTTCGTCGCTTCGTCCGTGTACTCCATCATATTGGGCTCGAACTTTACCTTCCAGAGGTAAAGTCCGACCAGTCCGTGGGCGATCATCGAGATGGTGATCGCAATCGTAGTGCCCGTACTACGTTTCCTACGGATTGCCCCGTCGAAGGGATTGTGCACCGGATGGGCAACGTCTTGCTGTTCTTCAGCCATGCGCAGCCCTTACTTCGAGTTGTCTTCGCCGATTAGCGCAACGCTGTAGAACCCGTTATCCTGAAGCCCGTTCATCACGCCCATAAAATCACCGTAGGTGGTGTTCTTATCAGCCCGAATGAAGATGCGCTCTTTGGTGGGGTCGCGTCGTCCAATCTGCTTTTTGAGGTCATCGCCCAATGATTCCGCGGAGGTAATGAAGTCCCCAATATATACGTCACCAGATTCCTGGATCGAAATATACACCGGCTTGGGCGGGTTCTGACTGGGCTTGGCAACGGCCGTGGGCAGACTAACGACCACCGACACAGTGGCGAGCGGAGCCGCCACCATGAAGATGATCAGCAGAACCAACATCACGTCCACCAAAGGTGTCACATTGATGTCGGCATTCTGCCCAAGATCGAACCTACTCCCGCCCGACTTTGAAAGTTTGGCGGCCATGGATGTCAGGCCCCTTTGTCGAGTTGACGTGACATCGCATTCAGCAGTTCCACAACGAAGCCTTCAGAACGGGTGCCGTAGGCGGAGATCCGGGTCTGGAAGTAGTTGTAGAAGATCATCGAAGGGATAGCCGCAAACAGGCCGATACCGGTGGCGAGAAGCGCTTCGGCGATGCCGGGGGCGACGACGGCCAGGTTGGTCGTGTTGGTGTTCGCAATACCGATGAACGAGTTCATGATACCGTAAACCGTACCGAACAGACCAATGAATGGACCGGACGAGGCGACGGAAGCAAGGAACTGCATGCCGTTCGAGAGACGCTTAGCCAAGGAACCCTGAACCGCGGACACTGCCGAGCTGGCCCGCAGGACGGTCGATTCACGGTGTTCACCGCTGACCTTGAGGCCCGCTTGACGCGAGAGCACGATTTCCATGCAAGCCGCTGAGGCCATATCGGCCAACGGATTGCCGACGAAATCATCCGATCCAGAGATCTTACCCATCTCGTCGATGGACTTGGCTCCGCGGAAGGCTTCGACGAAGTTATCGGAGGCTTTGATAAGCGCGGCGAATTCCAAAAGCTTGGTCAGCAAAAGTGTCCAAGAGAACACCGAGGACAAGGCGAGGCCGATCATAACGACCTTAACGACCGCGTCGGCGTCCATGAACATACCGATGACGGTCAACTTACCGCCGTGGTTGTCAATGGTGACCGGGGCTGGTGAGCCTGGTGTAGCAGCAGGCGCTGCTTCGGTTGCGGCTGCAGGCGCGGCTTCAGCGGCGGCGGCAGCGGGTTGATCGGCCGTCTGTGCGAAGGCCGGCGTGCTCGCCAACAGCGCCAGGGCGCCGAAGAGAGCGATGATGGGGGTCATTCGTTTGTTGTCGAGCATCTGTCGCCAGTTCCTGATTGGTCTAGCACGTTAGGACCGAGAGGGTCGTCGCGCGAGAGCGTCTCCACCCTAATGAAAATGTTCTGCCACTCATCAAGGGCAAGCCTTGGTTCGTAGGCAGGGCTGCTGTTTGCATTCTATTGCCGCGAGGCTACCCAGTCTTGCAACCCGGACCTCATTTCAACAGGACGCGGCCTCTCATCCCGAGGGACTTCGAAACCTTACCGCTAAGTTAGACTTGCGATGAGAGGTCTTTGGCAACCCCTTTCAGCATCGTCAAGGCCTTCGCGATGGGAATCTTTTTACCCTCTCGATGTGACATTTTTTATCTGTCGCAGTGCACAACGCCACAAACGTTATTGTAGATGGGTTTTTCTGCCTGAGCGCAGCCGAAACTATCGCAGTGCAGCATAAAACACTGTTTGAGAGTGCTCATTTTAAGGCAGCGTACTGCTTCCGCCATCCCGACGCAGAACAGAACACACGATCCTAGAGGGCGCTATTTGTTTGATTTAACCATAGCGGGAGAAGCCGCTAGGATCAGAGATTATGGATCGAACAGCCCATGCTGACGGTTCGGCCCGAAAGGCGCGATCCCGCAGTCCACCTGGTCAGATTGCCAACCCGAGAAAGATAAAAATGGTGCCTGGGGGCGGATTTGAACCACCGACACGCGGATTTTCAATCCGCTGCTCTACCAACTGAGCTACCCAGGCCCGCGAGGCGTCCCACGGACGCTGCGATCAACCGCTTTGTCTGCGGAGGCGAGGTCTATAGGTCAGGCGCTGCGACCTGTCCAGCATCCAAAAGGCCTCTGTGACAGGTTTTGTGGCTTCCTCCACAGAGATAGGCGTTGCGGTCAGAACCTAGGCCCGCCCCTACGCGTCGGACCATTCATCTTGATCGGGATCTTGGTCCTCGTCGGGTTCACCGTCACCCTCGGCATGTTTAGAGCCTGGAATGACATAGGCGCCGGTCAGCCAGCGATTGAGATCAACATCGGCACAGCGCTTGGAGCAAAAGGGTCGATAGGCCGCATCGACCGGCTTACGACAATGGGGACAGGCTGCCGTCATCGGCTTTTGATATCCAAATGATCATAGCTGAGCGGTGACGCCGCCTCAGCAAAGGGTTGAAGATCATATCGCGGACCGATTCTCGCCGCTAGGTCAGGCAGAAAAGTCTCTGCAGCCGCAGCCACGGCTGGTGCACAGGTCAGAATCAGTTGGCCACCGGGGTCCGCTCGCCCCTCTTGTTCAGCCATCCGCATGAGCCTCAGGGCAAGGCTTTCGGCGCTCAGCCGTCCATCCTCGTCACATAAGAGCTCTGCCGTCGGGGCCTGACGACGTGGCAAGGCCAGTTCCAGCGTACCAAATCGACTCATCGGCCCGATGACTAGACCGGGCTGATCCGGTTCAAAGGCCGTCTTGATCGCCCCCATAATCGCTTCGCCGTCTTGCCCCCTTCCAATCAGGTCAAAAACCACCAGCCCTGCCAAGCCCTTAAGCCTTAACAGCCGAGCCGCTTGGGCTATGGCCGCCAGATTGGCTTGGCGCATGGCCCGGCGCGGGTCGCCGCCGCCGCGCGCTCCCAAGTCGACATCGATGGCAATGAGGGCGCGCGTGGTCTCGATGGCGATAGAGCCGCCGCCCGGCAGACCGTGCTCAACCGCCAAGACTTGCGCTTCAGCCAGATCAGCAACCTCGCGCGCCAGTTGTCCGGTAATAATGGCCTGCCCGGGGCCAAAGGCCTTGAGTTGCGCCTCTAGGGTCGGTGCGGGCGCAAGCAAGCGCGGTTGCCCCTCCTCCAAACCGTTGAAGCGGGCCACGGGGCCCTTGCCTCTGCGGGCTGGACTGGAGATGTCGACCGACACCAAGGCCCCTTCCGTTAGACGTAAGGCGTCCCCGCTTAGGTTCAGAAGCGTCTCTGACCCTTGGCCGAGGTCCAAAAAGGCGGTGGCGAGGCTGCGATCAATTCGGCGCACCCGCGCGGCCCACTGTTCCCCCGCCATCGGACCGGGCACGGCACTGCGCTGGATCAAGAGCCGCTCAGGTCGGCCCTCTAGGGTGACGACCCCCCGCCGCTCACCCGGCGCATCATCGAGATAGAGGCGGCGCGCGGTCACGGCCTAGGCTCAGATCGAAGGGGGCGTTGGGCGAAACCCTAGCCCCTCAAGGAGACACAGGGTTTCATAGAGCGGCAAGCCGACCACCGATGGGTAAGAGCCCTGCAATTCGATAACAAAGCCGCCGGCCCGGCCTTGGATCGCATAGCCCCCCGCCTTGCCCTGCCATTCACCGCCCTCGATGTAGGTCTCGACCTCATCCTTTGACAGGCGCTTGAAGGTTAGGCGGGTTTCTACCAGTCGCTCTGCGCGCCGCCCATCGGGTGCGACAACGCAAAGACCAGTCATGACCCGGTGGCCCCGGCCTGACAGCAGTCCGAGGCAATGACGCGCTTGAGCTTCTGTTTCAGCCTTTGGCAGTACCCGGCGGCCGACGGCCACGACCGTGTCGGCTCCGATCACGAAGGTCCCCGCATTGCGCGACGCAGCGGCCATCGCCTTGCCTCGGGCGAGACGCAGGGCCAAGAGACGCGGGGTCTCCTTGGCCAGAGGGGTTTCATCTATGTCAGCCGGATCAATCCGGTCTGGCGCGATCCCGACCTGACGCAGCAGGTCCAATCGACGCGGACTGGCACTGGCCAGAACCAAAAGCGCCCGAGAAGGGGGCGAGGACAATCGCCCTGCCCTACTTGAAGCGGTAGGTAATGCGGCCCTTGGACAGGTCGTAGGGCGTCATTTCAACCAGCACCTTGTCACCAGCAAGGACGCGAATGCGGTTCTTACGCATCTTGCCAGCGGTGTGGGCGATAATTTCGTGCTCGTTTTCAAGCGTCACGCGGAATGTCGCATTGGGCAGCAGTTCGACGACTGTGCCAGGAAATTCGAGAAGTTCTTCTTTAGCCATACGGCCTCTCTAAAGGACAATTTGCATAAGGCAAGCCGCCCATGCCGCACAGACGCGGACGGGAGCACCAAACCTCAAGCGCTGACTATAGACGATTCAACCACCGAAAGTCGATGTTTTGCCGAACCGCTTGCGGATTCGATCCAGCAAGTGGTCCCGGCTATGGCGGTAGGCCTCCAAAATCATCTCCCGCGAGCCCGAAACCAATGTGGGATCGGGCACGGGCCAGTACTCGATTTCGACCGCCCTGCCCCGAGCGAGTTCAACCGCGCGGTGCTGGGCTTCAGGGGTCAAAGAGATCACCAGATCAAACGACCCATCGTCCAGATCGTCGAAGCTCTTGGGGCGATGGCCCCTCAGATCCGCGCCAACCTCATCCAGCACCGCAACACAGAAGGGATCTTGATCTTGACT
>CANKPO010000084.1 GCA_947484535.1 Caulobacteraceae bacterium | reverse complement strand
GATTTTTCCGCAATGGCTGCTGCGAAACCGGACCCGATGATCTGGGGCTCCATACGGTCTGCGCGGTCATGACCGCCGAGTTTCTGGCCTTTAGCAGGCGCGCGGGCAATGACCTATCAACGCCGCGTCCCGACCTGCATTTCCCCGGCTTAAAACCCGGTGACCGCTGGTGCCTCTGTGCCCCGCGCTGGAAAGAGGCGCTGGATGCAGGCGCTGCCCCCGGCGTGGTGCTCGAAGCCACCCACGAAGAGACCTTGGCCATCGTCACCTTGGATATGCTCAAGGCCTATGCGGTGTCGGCCTAACCGCGCGAAGGCGGCTAGGCCTGATCCATCAGGCGATGGTCGCGCCGCCGTCAACGACGATATTCTGACCCGTCATGAACGAGCCTGCCGCCGACGCTAGGAATACGGCGGCACCGGCGATCTCGTTGGGCTCCCCAATGCGGCGCAAGGGACTGCCGCTGGTCGCGCGCTTGAGGGTCTCTGGATTTTCCCACAGGGCCTTAGCAAAGTCGGTGCGGATCAGGCCCGGCGCGATGCAGTTGACCCGGATATTGTCGGGGCCATATTCGCAGGCCAGATTGCGGGCGAGCTGGAAGTCCGCCGCCTTGGAAATATTATAGGCCCCAATCACGGTCGAGCCGCGCAGGCCACCGATGGAGGAGATGATGGTAATCGAGCCATCCTTGCGCTCGGTCATTTCGGGAACAACCATCTGGATCAGCCAGTGATTGGCGATGACGTTGTTTTCCAAGATCTTGCGGAACTGATCATCGGCAATCCCGGCCATGGGGCCATAATAGGGATTGGAGGCGGCGTTACAGACCAGAATATCGATCTTGCCAAAGGCCTTGCGGGTTTCATCAACCAGACGCTGAAGATCTTCCTTCGACGAGATATTGGCGGGCACAGCAATGGCGGCGCCGGGATGGGCTTCATTGATCTCAGCAGCCACCTCTTCGCAGGGTCCGGCCTTGCGCGACGAAATCACCACCTTGGCCCCATGGTCAGCCATGCGCTCAGCCACAGCCCGGCCAATGCCGCGCGAAGAGCCGGTGATGATGGCGACCTTACCGGTCAGATCGAAGAGGTTCATGGCGTTTCCCTAATGCGTTTTTTGGTTTCAAACGGTTGTTGGAGCCAGCTTGGCGGCAGGCTGGCAGCAGGTCAAGTGTCAGAGGTCAGACGCTCCTCGACCGCCGCCAGAGCCGTGCGGGCCACATCACCCATCATCGGCGTGATCTTAAAGTCCTTAGGCGTATAGACCCGGCGAACCCCCATCTGCTTGAGCATCATGGCATCTTGCGGAGGGATAATACCGCCGACGATCACCGGCACATGGTCCATCCCCTCGATGCGCATCAGGCGCACAACCTCTTGCACCAGATCCAGATGCGAGCCCGACAGGATCGACAGGCCGATCACATGGGCGCGCGTATCCTTGGCCCTTTGCACGATCTCGGCAGGGGTGGAGCGGATGCCGTCATAGAACACCTCCATACCCACGGCTCGGGCGCGGGTGGCGATCTGCTCGGCACCGTTGGAGTGACCATCAAGGCCAGGCTTACCGACGAGGAAGCGCAAGGTTTCGCCGAGGGCCTCGCTCACGCGCGCTACTTCCTTTTGAACCTCTTCCTCATCCGGATCGGTGCCGGACGAGACCACCACCGCCACGCCGGTGGGTCCGCGATATTCCCCAAAGACAGAGCGCAGGGCATCGGCCCATTCGCCGGTCGTCACCCCAGCCTTAGCCGCCGCCAGCGAGGCGGGCATCAGGTTGCGACCCTCCTTGGCGGCGCTGTCCAGATCGGCGAGGGCAGAGATCACCGCCGCGCCATTACGGTCGGCCTTCCACTGTTTCAAGCGGCCAATCACCTCAGCCTCAAGGCGCGGATCAACCGTCTCGATGGAGCCTTCGCCCGCCGACAGGGGCGAGACCTCGGTTTCAGGATAACGATTGACGCCAATGACCGTCATGCCCCCGGTCTCGACGCCGCGCACGCGTGCCGCATTGGAGGCAACCAGCTGGCCCTTCATATAGTCAATGGCTGCAGCAGCACCGCCCATGGCGTCGATCTTGGCCAACTCATCAATCGCTTGGGTCTTGAGCTGAGCGACCTTGGCGGCGACGACGTGAGAGCCGTCAAACAGGTCCTCATATTCCAGAAGGTCGGTCTCAAAGGCTAGGACCTGTTGCAAGCGCAAGGACCATTGCTGATCCCAAGGGCGCGGCAGGCCAAGGGCCTCGTTCCAAGCCGGCAGTTGCAGGGCGCGGCAGCGGGCATCCTTCGAGAGGGTGACGGCGAGGGCCTCGACCAAGATGCGATAGACGTTATTTTCCGGCTGCTGTTCGGTCAGGCCGAGCGAATTGACCTGAACGCCATAGCGGAACCGGCGGGCCTTATCGTCGGTAATGCCATAGCGCTGTTGCAAGAGCTCATCCCAAAGCTCGGTAAAGGCGCGCATCTTGCAAAGTTCAGTGACGAACCGAATCCCGGCATTGACGAAGAAGCTGATGCGCGAGACCACGACGGTGAAGTCTGCTTCCGGCACCTGTCCCCCGGCCTTGACCGCATCGAGCACCGCCATCGCCGTGGCTAGGGCATAGGCCAGTTCCTGCTCAGGCGTCGCTCCGGCCTCTTGCAGATGGTAGGAGCAGATGTTGGTCGGGTTCCATTTAGGCGTCTCGACATAGGCCCAAGCGACCATATCGCTGATCACCCTCATCGAGGGGGCAGGCGGATAGATATAGGTCCCGCGCGACAGATATTCTTTCATCAGATCGTTTTGGGTCGTGCCCTGCAAGGCCTTGGGCGACACGCCCTGTTCCTGAGCCAGCCCGACATAGAGCGACAAAAGCCACGCCGCCGTCGCATTGATGGTCATGGAGGTGTTCATCTGATCGAGCGGGATCTGGTCAAACAGGGTGCGCATATCGCCCACATGGCTGACCGGCACCCCGACCTTACCGACCTCACCGCGTGCCAAAATATGGTCTGGATCATAGCCGGTCTGGGTGGGTAGGTCGAAGGCCACCGAGAGGCCCGTCTGACCCTTGGCCAGATTGGACCGGTAAAGGGCGTTGGACTTGTCCGCCGTCGAGTGGCCAGCATAGGTACGGATGATCCACGGGGCGTCTGGCGCATGTTGGAACGGCTTGGCGGACATGTTCGATCATCCTAGGCGGTGGGCTGCAGAGCAATTGTCCGGACTTTATCATTCACCGAGGCTGGGGCAATCCACTGTCTTGATGAAGGAAGGCGACCGCGACGCACAATTTCTTGTGCTGCGTTGCAAAAAAGCCTCTTGCCAGCCTCGCAAGCTTGTCCCACGGTAATGACCGAACAATTGAGATGGGGCCTCTCTAGGGGCACGGTCTTGCTTGAAACCACCCAAAACAAGCGGGTCAGGGGCTGACTTTTGTCGGGCAGCCTTAAGATCTGCGGGGTTACCGCCCCAATCGAGACAACGCCAAGACCGGAACCGCGCCATGACCAGCACCGCAATGACTGCCCCAGCCTTGAAGGACCTCTATGAGATCGGCGAGATTCCGCCGGCCTACCATGTCCCCGCCCGTATGCATGCCTGGACGATCCGCAAGGAACGCCATGGCCGCCCGAACAAGGCCATGCAGCTCGAGGTCGTTGAGACCCCAACCATTGGCGAGGATGAGGTTCTGGTCCTCGTGATGGCCGCGGGCGTCAACTATAATGGCGTTTGGGCCGCCCTTGGCGAGCCGATTAGCCCGCTTGATGGCCACAAGCAGCCCTATCATATTGCCGGGTCTGATGCCTCGGGCGTGGTCTGGGCCGTCGGCGCCAAGGTGCGCCGCTGGAGCCCGGGAGACGAGGTGGTCATCCACTGTAACCAGGATGATGGGGACGACGAGGAGTGCAACGGCGGCGATCCGATGTTCTCGACCTCTCAGCGCATCTGGGGCTATGAGACCCCGGACGGCAGCTTTGCCCAGTTCACACGGGTTCAGTCACGCCAACTGATGCCGCGCCCCAAGCACCTGACCTGGGAAGAGAGCGCCTGCTACACCCTGACGCTCGCCACCGCCTATCGCATGCTGTTTGGCCACCGCCCCCACATCATCCGTCCGGGCGACAATGTCCTGATTTGGGGCGCCTCGGGCGGCCTCGGCGTCTTTGCGACCCAACTCTGTGCCGTTTCGGGCGCCAACGCCATCGGCGTGGTCTCCTCTGAAGATAAGCGCGATTTCGTTATGTCGATGGGGGCAAAGGCGGTCCTCAATCGCAGCGACTTCAACTGCTGGGGCCAACTGCCCACGGTCAATGGACCGGAATTTGGCGACTATATGAAAGAGAGCCGCAAGTTCGGTAAGGCCCTGTGGCAGATCACCGGCGGCAAGGATGTCGACATGGTGTTCGAACATCCCGGCGAAGCGACCATCCCGGTGTCCGTCTTGGTCGTCAAGCGCGGCGGCATGGTCGTGATCTGCGCGGGAACCTCGGGCTTCAACCTGACCATGGATGCCCGCTTCCTGTGGATGCGCCAAAAGCGGGTTCAGGGCAGCCACTTCGCCAATCTGGCCCAAGCCTCGGCCGCAAACCGGCTGGTCATTGAGCGCCGGATTGATCCTTGCCTGTCGGAAGTGTTCGGCTGGGACGGCATTCCCGATGCCCACGAAAAGATGCTCGATAATAAGCACCTTCCCGGCAATATGGGTGTTCTGGTCAATGCCCAGCGCCCCGGCCTGCGGACCGTGGAAGAGGTTTTGGAAATTTCGAACGGAGGCTAAGCCTCTGATCGATCAGGATTAGGGGGCGTCAAAACCCCCTGATCTTGGCCCCTTAGGCCTTGGGCCCAAAGGCATCATTGAGCCGTTGAAACTGGCTCAGCACCGGATTGGGCTCGGCCACCACCTCGGCCTCGACATACATGCGGCGGTCCAGATGCAGGACATGCCCGTAGAGCCGTTCGGACCTCTCCAACAGGTCCGCCAGTCCAGCCGGTAGATCGTCCGGCAAAGGATCCGAAACGCGATCGGCGGTCTCAGGGGCTAGCCGATAGCGCTCTTCGCAGGCGTCAGAGGGCGCGATCTCACCGTCCCGCACCGCGCGCTGGACCAGCAGCCAAGAGACCACCTGCATCAGCCGCGTGGTCAGGCGCATGCTCTGGCCCGCATAGGCCAGCGCCGTATTGCGCGACAGAAGTTTAGAATCGTGACGTCCGCCGCCGTCCAGATAGGCCGCCGCCTCTTCGACCAGATCCATACCCTCGGCAAAGGTCCGGGCAAACAGCTCTGATCGGGTGAAGTCCTTCACCTGACTGGCCCGCCAATCAATGACTGCCGCTGTGCCCAAATCGCTCATTGCCGTCCTAGTCTTGCCAAAATCCCGCCGCTCAGAGGAGCCGCCAGGACGCTACAAGCAACCTATATGCCAAAACCGTCCTTAAGCGGAGGGGTCATTGGATTTGAAGCTGAACAGGGCATCGGCGGAAGAGCGGACATTGGCCTTCTTGGCCATCTGGGCCTCAATGCGTGAAATCTCCACCCGAAGCGAGGCGATCCGCTCGCTCAACTCCTCGGCGCTACAGAGCTCAAGGTCCTCGCGGCCCAAGGCCAACAGGATCTGGCCGCGGCCCGTGCGGGGTTCGGCGGGTTCATCATTCATGGCCTCATCCTCCCTTGGTCACAGTCGCGCCCTTGTGTTTGGCGCGCAAGCCCGTCTATCTGTGACCCAACAGATCGCCGATGCAAGCCCATGGGGACATTATGGACGACAAGATGATCGCCGTTTCGATTGAAGGCGGCAAGGGCCCGGCCTCGGCCTTGGTTCCCGAACAGCGCCCCATCCCCAAGGCGGGCCCGGGCGAAATCCTCATCAAGACCCGCTCGGCCGGGGTCAATCGCCCAGACATCTTGCAGCGGATGGGCTTCTATCCGCCCCCTCCCGGCGCGCCCGACATTCTGGGCCTAGAGGCCTCTGGCAAGGTTGTCGCCATCGGTGAGGGCACCGAGCGCTGGAAGGTCGGCGATCAGGTCACCGCCCTGCTCGGCGGCGGTGGCTATGCGCAATATTGCGTGGTCGATGGTCGTCATGCCTTACCCATGCCCAAGGGACTGAACTTTGTTGAGGCTGCGGCCCTGCCCGAGACGGCCCTGACCGTCTATGTCAATGTCTTCGAACATGGCGCCCTTAAGG
>CANKPO010000083.1 GCA_947484535.1 Caulobacteraceae bacterium | reverse complement strand
CGCTGCTGCGCGGTGGTCGCACCATCGGCGTTCTGGTCGTCCAGAACCGCACCGAACGGACCTATGCCGAGGAGGAGGTCGAGGACCTTCAGATCATCGCCATGGTGCTGGCCGAGATGGTCGCGGGCGGTGAACTGTTCAATGAGGCCGAGCTTAAGAATGTCGAACTGGCCCCCCACAAGCCCGAGCGGCTAAAGGGCTCAAAGTTTGCCGATGGCCTAGCCTATGGCCGAGCAGTCCTGCACGAGTCGGCAGTGATGCCGTCGGACCTCCTGTCCGAAGATACGCCCGCGGAATCCTTGCGTCTGCACAAGGCCATCGAGGCCCTGCAGCTTCAGCTCGATGGCATGCTCGATGGTCACGGACTGGTCGGGGCCTCCTATGATGTGCTCGAAACCTACCGGATGTTTGCCCATGATCGGGGCTGGAACCGGTCCTTGGAGGAGGCTGTCCGTTCGGGCCTGACGGCTGAGGCGGCGGTGGAGCGGGTGCGCTCTGAGCACCGCGCTCGGCTGGGTCAGGCACGCGACCCCTATCTGCGCGAGCGGTTGCACGATCTCGAAGACCTCAATGACCGCCTGCTGCGCCACCTTTCTGGCGCTGGCGCGGCGGTGCGGATCCTGCCTGAAAATGCGATCTTGATTGCGCGTAATCTCGGTCCAGCCGATCTGCTCGAATATGACCGCACCAAGCTCAAGGGCTTGCTGTTGGAAGAGGGCTCATCGGCCAGCCATGCGGCCATCGTCGCGCGGGCGCTCGATATTCCATGCGTCGGGCGACTGTCTGGCCTGCGCGATCGGGTGTCCGAAGGCGATCCGGTGATCGTCGATGGCGAGTCCGGCGAGGCCTATCTGCGGCCCCGGGCCGATGTCATCGAGGCGGTTGGCGCGCGGATGGAGGTTCGGGCCCAGAGGCGCGCCGAGTTTGCCCGTCTGCGCGACACACCGGCCATCACCCGCGACGGGGCCAAGATCACGCTCTTGATGAATGCTGGTCTGGCCGTCGATCTGGATATTCTGAACGATACGGGCGCAGAGGGCATCGGCCTTTTCCGTACTGAGTTCCAATTCATGGTCGCTGAGGAGCTGCCCCGGCTAGATGCCCAGACCGCCCTCTATGATCGGGTTTTGGACGCCGCTGAAGGGCGACCCGTGACCTTCCGGACCCTCGATCTGGGCGGCGATAAGGTGCTGCCCTATCTGGAGGCCGAGCGCGAAGACAATCCGGCCCTTGGCTGGCGCGCGATCCGTATGGGTCTGGACCGCCCCGCCTTGCTGCGTCTGCAATTGCGGGCCCTGATTGCCGCCTCTCGCGGCCGCGAGCTGCGGATCATGTTCCCGCTGGTTGCCAGTGTTGAGGAGTTCCGCGCCGCGCGGGCTCTGGTCGATCACGAGATTGCCTGGGCTGAGCGGCGAGGGCGGACAGCGCCCGGTCTCTTGCGCGTCGGGGCCATGATCGAGGCGCCGGCCCTGATCTGGCATCTGGATGCGCTGCTGCCCCTGACCGATTTCGTTTCGGTAGGGACCAATGACCTGATGCAGTATCTTTTCGCAGCCGACCGGGGCAATCCTCGGGTGGCTGATCGCTATGATCCCCTCTCGCCGCCCGCCCTTCGGGTGATGAAGGCCATCTATGATGCTTGCCACGAGAGTGGCACGCCCGTGTCGGTCTGCGGCGAAATGGCGGGACGGCCCCTAGAGGCCTTTGCCTTGCTGGCCTTGGGATATGACCGCCTGTCCATGCCCCCTTCCGGCATCGGTCCGGTCAAGCGGATGGTCCTGTCCTGCGACCGTGAGGCGGCGCGGCGCGGCGTGCTCAACCTCTTGAAGGGGTCCGCAGGCTCCGTCCGAAATGAAATTGAGACCCTCGCGCGGAAGCTATCAGTATCTATTTAAGTCATTGTTTTGTAATATTTAGCGTGATATTACTGTCACAGATTTGATCTATTCAAATCATGATGAGGGTGAGTGTTCTGACCTTGCCCCATCAAGTCGGGGCATTGGCGGTTAATGGCATTGGATACGGGCCCGTTATCATCGCGGTTCGGCGACCCATCGGACGGTCTGTTCGGTGCGGTGCCTCACGATGACGTGTCTTCAGGCCCCGCCACTGCGACGCCCGCTCCCAGTTTCACCATGTCTGATTTTGATCTCGCCCCCACCCTCGGCGATGGTTTGCGCGCGGCTCGCGAATTCCAGGGTTTGACGGCGGTTCAGGTCGCAGAGATGACCCGGGTCCGTCGGGCCTATCTGGTGTCGATCGAAGGTATGAGGTTCGATGAACTGCCTTCGCGTCCCTTCGCCTTGGGCTATGTGCGCGCCTATGCGCAGGCTCTGGGTTTGAATGAGGTGCAGGTCATCGAGCGGTTCCGCCGCGAAGTGCCAGACGAGACCGGCCCCCTTCGTGCGCCGTCTGGTCTGCAGCCTCAGTCCGATCCTCGCGCTCGGTTGATTGCGATTATAGCGCTTGTGGTCTTTGGCGCGGTCCTGATTTGGAATGTTACCCAGCGGGCGCTTAAGGAACCGTCATTGCCCGCGCCGACCGTGCCGGATCTGGCCATGGCAGCTTCAGGCCTGCCGGTCAGCGATCAGCAGCTCTTGGGGCAGTCGACGGTCAGCCTCGGTGAGCCGCTTCCCGCCCCGGCCGAATCCACCCTTCCAACCGCCTATGTCACCCCGGGTCTGGCTGAAGCCACGGCGGCGGGGGGCTCGGTGGATGTCGCCCAAGCCAATGCCAAGGCCCTCGCCGCCGCGCAAAAGGCCGGGGGCGGTACGCCCTTGGCACCTGCGGCCACGGTCCCGGTGCGCGCAGCCTTCAATGCTCACGGCACAGTCTATGGCGCGGCACCCCAGCAGTCCGTGGTGACGATCCAAGCCCGCAAGAGCTCGTCGATCATCATTAAGGGCGCTGACGGATCGGTCTATTTCGCCCGACAGCTGGCGGCGGGAGAATCCTATCGCGCTCCCATGGTTGCGGGTCTAACCTTAGATGTGTCGGACCCCGTCGCCTTCGATGTCTATGTCAATGGCGAGTTCACGGGTAAACTTCCCGCCGCTCTGACGCCCCTGTCTCGTCTGGGCAATGTGCCAGCGGCCTCTTTGGCCAATTGACGCTCGGTTGCTGACGATAGGCTTGGGTTTTGCCGTCAGACGGCTTAGTTATAGCCCATCATGAGCGCACACGATCACAGCGATAAGGGCCCGGATGCTGCTGGGCTGGCCCACGTCCGTCCTTGGCGGATGATTCAGCGCCGTCCGACGCGCAAGATCCGCGTGGGCTCGGTTGAGGTCGGGGGCGATGCGCCCATCTCCGTCCAGTCCATGACCAACACCTTGACCTCTGACGCAGGCGCGACCATCGATCAGATCCGTCAGTTGGAAGAGGCTGGGGCCGACATTGTCCGCGTCTCCTGTCCCGACGTTGAGTCCACGGCGGCCTTCAAGACCATCGTCAAGGCGGCCAAGGTACCCTTGGTGGCCGATATCCACTTCCACTATAAACGCGGTATCGAGGCGGCTCAGGCGGGCGCGGCCTGCCTGAGGATCAATCCGGGCAATATTGGCTCGGCGGACCGAGTGCGCGATGTCGTCCAAGCGGCCAAGGACCATGGCTGTTCGATCCGTATCGGCGTCAATGCCGGGTCGCTGGAGCGCGAGCTACTCGAACGCTATGGCGAGCCTTGCCCTGAAGCCATGGTCGAAAGCGCCCTCAACCATGCGCGCATCCTGCAGGACCATGATTTCCATGAGTTCAAGATCAGCGTCAAAGCCTCTGACGCCTTCTTGACCGTTGCGGCCTATCAGATGTTGTCCGAGGCCATCGACTGCCCGCTGCATCTGGGTGTGACCGAGGCCGGTGCCCTGCGGACCGGCACGGTCAAGTCCTCGATCGGGATGGGCTCGCTGCTTTGGGCCGGAATTGGCGACACGATCCGCGTGTCACTGGCCGCTGATCCGGTCGAGGAGGTCAAGGTCGGGTTTGATATTCTTAAGTCGCTGGGCCTGCGCCATCGCGGCGTCAATATCATCGCCTGCCCCTCCTGCGCGCGGCAGGGCTTCAATGTCATCAAGACGGTCGAGACCCTTGAAGAGCGTCTGGCCCACATCGCCACGCCCATGAGCCTGTCGATCATTGGCTGTGTCGTTAACGGCCCCGGCGAGGCGCTCTATACCGACATCGGCTTTACCGGCGGCGGTAAGGGGGCGGGCATGGTCTATACAGCCGGTAAGCCCGACCATAAGATGGATAATGACCATATGATCGACCACATCGTCGAACTGGTCGAGGCCCGCGCGGCGGTCTTGAAGGCCCAAGTCTAGCCTCAGCCTAGCCCACCCCACCCTTGGCCAAATCGCGCCGATTAGGCTAAAGCAATCCCCCCGCCGTTTGGCGGTGCAGTTGGAGACCGTGCGTGCATCTTCCTCAGGCCAAGCTAGAGGCTGTTCTGGACCGCTATCGTGAGATCGAAGCCCGCATGGGTGCGGCCTCCGATGGGGCCGAGATCGTGCGCCTGTCCAAGGAACATGCCGAACTGCGTCCCGTGGCCGAGGCGGTGGAAACCCTCGCCCGCGCCCGCGCTGAGACCCCTGATCTGGAAGAGATGATCGGTAGCGGTGATCCGGACATGGCCAGCATGGCGCGGGACGAGCTTCAGGTCCTCAACGAACGTCTGCCTGTACTCGAGCGCGAAGTGGCCCTGCTGCTGGCCCCCAAGGACAAGGACGAGAACGCCTCGGCCATTCTTGAAGTGCGGGCGGGCACTGGCGGCGATGAGGCGGCCCTGTTCGCCGGTGACCTCTTTCGGATGTATCAGCGCTACGCCCAGCTTCAGGGCTGGCGGGTTGAGGTGGAGTCCATCTCCGAAGGCGATGCGGGCGGCTTTAAGGAAATTATCGCCTCGATCAATGGCGACGGCGTGTTCGGGCGCTTGAAATTTGAGAGCGGCGTGCACCGGGTGCAGCGGGTGCCGGAAACCGCGGCGGGCGGGCGGATCCACACCTCTGCGGCCACGGTCGCGGTCCTGCCCGAGGTCGAGGATGTTGAGATCGAGATCAACGAATCCGACATTCGCATCGACACCTATCGGTCCAGCGGCGCGGGCGGGCAGCACGTCAATAAGACCGACTCTGCTGTGCGTATCACGCACCTGCCCACCGGCGTTGTGGTGACCAGCTCTGAAAAGTCGCAGCACCAAAACCGGGCGCGGGCCATGAAGGTCTTGCAGGCGCGGCTCTATGATATGCAGCGCACCTTCCTCGACACGGCGCGCGCCGATAGCCGCAAGAGCCAGGTCGGTAGCGGTGACCGGTCTGAGCGCATCCGAACCTATAATTTCCCGCAAGGCCGGGTGACTGATCACCGGATCAACCTGACCCTCTATAGCCTGCCCAAGCTGCTGGAGGGTGATGGTCTGGACGAGATGATCAAGGCCCTGATCGCCGAGGATCAGGCCGAGCGCCTCGCCTCGCTCGAAGATGAATACGGCTGAACCGATGGGCGGGATCGTCACGGGCCTCTATCGTCACCCGATCAAGGGCTTCACGCCCGAGCGGCTGGAGCAGGTGAACCTGACGGCGGGGGCCTATTTTCCCTGTGACCGATTGTTTGCCATTGAGGATGGTCCCAGCGGCTTTGATCCGTCCGCCCCCGCCTACATCTCAAAGACCCGTTTCACGGTTCTGGCCAAGATTGCCGAGGTGGCGCGGGCACGGACGGCCTATGATGAGGCTAGCGGCCTATTGACGGTTGAAGCCGATGGGATGGAGCCCTTGTCGGCGGATCTGGCCACAGATGCAGGCGCGAGCGCCCTATGCGACTGGCTGACCCGCCTTCTTGGTGATCAGGCTTCTGGGCCTTTACGGTTGCTGAAGGGACCTCAGAGCCACCGGTTCATGGATGATCCGACCGGCTATGTCTCGGTGATCAATCTGGCCAGTGTGCGCGACCTTGAGGCGCGGATGGGCGTGCCAATCGATCCCTTGCGCTTTCGAGCCAATCTCTATGTCGAGGGCTGGCCCGCTTGGGCGGAAATGGATCGGGTTGGCCAGACTGTGACGATGGGTGAGGCTGAGGCCAAGATCACCAAGCCCATCGTCCGCTGCGCAGCGACCCATGTTGATCCGGTGACCGGCGAGCGGGACCTTGATCTGGTATCGGCCCTGTTCGAGGCCTATGGCCACCGCTTTTGCGGCGTCTATCTATCTGTTACCCT
>CANKPO010000082.1 GCA_947484535.1 Caulobacteraceae bacterium | reverse complement strand
GTGCCGGCTATCTGGATGTGACGGCTGGCACGGCTGCCACCGAGATCGAAGGGGTCTTTGCCTGCGGTGACGTCACCGACGACATCTATCGCCAAGCCGTCACCGCGGCAGGCATGGGCTGTATGGCCGCCCTTGAGGCGGTCCGGTTCTTGGCTGAACAGGACCACCACGCTAGGGGATAGGTCGCCTTCGACCTAAGCCTCGACTAGATCGGCCTTGGCGGCGACCGGCAAGCGATTGCCTGCCGCCTTGGCGCGGGCCTTGCCCCGCTCGATTTCCTTGATCAGGTCGGCGCAATAGTGGCCAAAATCGACTTGGATCGTGTGGCGGGCTGAGGCGTAATAGCCGCCCAGATAGAAGTCCTCGTCCTTGGCTGTGACACTGGCCTGCTCGGAGGTGCTGGGTAGGTGATATTGGCCGGTCAAATAGGCCGCCACCAGCTTGGCCTGCTGCTCGGCGAAATTGACCAGGGTCGGCAGGGGCTGGGCTAGACCCATATAGAACAGGTTTGCCGTGCCTGCGGGCACCATGCGCTTGAACAGCGGTAGGCGGTTGTCGGCGTCGGTCTTGAAGGCCGGGTCGGTAAAGAAGGGGAAGCTGATCTTGTAGCCCGTGGCATAGATGATCGCATCGATCCGCTCGACGCTATCATCTTCAAAGCGGACATTGGGGCCTTCAAAGGCCTTGATATTGGGCTTGAACTTGATGTCACCGCATCCGGCCCGGGTCAGGAACTCGCCCGATACCGAGGGGTGAGCCTCTAGCGGTTCATGGTCGGGCTTGGGTAGGCCATAGTCTTCCATATTGCCGATGGCCTTCTTGATGGCCTTGCGGGCGAGGTTCAGGCCCAGCTTGCGCGGCATCCAAGAGGGCATGGCCGCCTTATCGGCAGGTTTGCCATTCATATATTTTGGCAAGACCCAGACCCCGCGCCGCGCCGCGACCCAAAGGTTTTTGGCAATGGGTCGCTGAGACAGCTCTGAAGCAATATCCATGGCCGAATTGCCCATTCCGACCACCACGACATTCTTGCCGCGCATGTCATAGGGATCGAACGGGTCGCAATAGGCGTGGGCGTGGAAGGCCACCCCGTCAAAGGTCCCCGGATAGTCCGGCGTGCGCGGGTCCCAATGGTGGCCATTACAGACGATCAAAACGTCATAGCGGCGTGTCTCGCCAGTCGACAGGGTCACGTCCCACAGGCCATCTGCGCCGCGCTCGGCCTTGGTCACCGCCGTATTGAAGGTGATGGTCTCGCGCAGACCAAAATGGTCCACATAGTCTTTGAAATAGCCCAAGAGCTGCGCGTGATGGGGAAAGTCCGGCCAGTCGGACGGCACAGGATAGTCCTCAAAGGCTAGGCGCCATTTAGAGGTATCGATATGCAGGCTCTCATAACAGGCAGAGTGGCCGTTGGGGTTCCTATAGTACCAGTTGCCGCCAATATCGTCGGACATCTCAAAGCAGTCATAAGGAATATGGTTATCCTTCAGACGCTTGGCCGTGGTGAACCCGGAGCAGCCCGCTCCAATGATGCAGGCCTTTGGTAATTGCGCGCCCATGAGATCGTCTCCCCAATCGTGACTTATCATTGTTAAGCTAAGCCTAGCAGCGTGTCAGCGGGAGTCAAATGGGGGGTGAGGTAAGGCCCTCATCTCCGTCCGTGTTCCCCGCGAAGGCGGGGAACACGAAAGAGTAAACAAGGCCCCCTTCGGCGCTACGCGCCACTTCCCCCAGAGGGGGAAGATCCTCTACAGCGAAATCTTCCCCCTCTGGGGGAAGTACCGGCGAAGCCGGGGTAGGGGGTTTTCAACCACCCCCTCTCCGCGTCGTGACACGGGAAATGAAAGCCCTTTCCCCCCTTGAGGGGGGGAGGGTTGGGAGTGGGGGGTGTTCATCCGTTCCCCGTCCGCCGGGTTCCCCCCGAAGGCGGGAACGCACTTGAGGGCAAGTGGATGACCCCCTCACCCCACCCTCTCCCCCAAGGGGGCGAGGGCTTATCGGTTCTAGCCCTCTGCCTGTGGGAGAGGGTTGGGTGAGGGCCTTTCTTGTTTGTTTTTTCTCACCAATCTCACCGCCTGAGTGAAAGGGTCTGGGTCCCCGCCTTCGCGGGGAACGCGGGGGGCTCTATTTTGCGCTTCCTCATCCTGAGCGTGTCGAAGGAAGAGTGTCCTCGGCTCCCTCGTTTCCAGTGACACACAATCCTCATAAAACGCGCTTAAAAGAGAGGGTAGGGGTCTAAGGGCCTTTAGGGGTTGGTAAACAGTTGTGTTTACCCTCTCCATTTCGCATGTGCGAGATGACAGCCATTGCCTTTGTTGCAATTGGCCCTAGGTCCTGCTGCTGGACCGGCTGACAGGTAGTATGATGAAGCGTCTGGTTTTGATCATGGCTGTGGCCCTACCGTTGCTTGGAGGGTGCGCAACCCTTCCGGTGGCGGGCGCACTTCCAGCCGGTTATGAGAGCGCAGATGCCAGTGCCGCCGTTGATCCTGCCGCTATTGACGCTTGGTGGACGCTCTATGGCGACGCCGAACTCGAAGGCTTGGTGACCCAAGCCCTGACCTCTGCTCCGGATGCACAGCTCGCCCAGTCGCGTTTGGCCGAAGCGCGCGCCCTGCGGTCTGCGGCCCTGTTTAGCTATAACCCGCAAGGCAATCTGCGCGGTCAGGCGGGCAAGTCGGACACAGATCAACTGAGCGGCGGCTCCCCGCTTCTGTCTATGGCGGGCGAGACCGAGACCGCAGGTGCCAGCTTCGATGTCAGCTGGGAACTGGACCTCTTTGGTCGCAGTCTCGTGGCGCGGGGCAAGGCCAATGCCGATCTTTCTGCCGCTCGGTTTGAGGTCGAAGGCGCGCGCGCCAGTCTTGCCGCCAATGTGGCTCAGCAGGTCTTTCAGGTCCGTGGCCTCGATATTCAACTGGCCGATGCGAACGAGACTGTCCGTATCCAAGACGCTCTCTATCAAATGGCCATCACCAAGGCTGAGCGCGGCCTCGTGTCCAGTTCAGACGCGGAGCGGGTCAATGCCGATCTTAGCCAAGCCAAGGCCGAGCAGGCGCGGCTCAAGGCCGAGCTTCAGGCCGCCAAGCGCAGTCTTTTGGTTCTGGTTGGCCGGGGCAGTGAGCCAACCTCATCCCTCGTCCTGACCTCAGCCCTTGGCACAGTTCCAGAGGTTCCTGTGACCGTGCCCAGCAGCCTGCTTCAGCGTCGCCCGGATGTGCGCGAGTCCGAGGCGCGTCTGCGGTCCGCGATGGGGCTACGCACATTGAGCCGTATGGCGCTGTTTCCGACCTTTACACTTCTGCCGGGCGTGGGTTGGTCCGATGGTCAGACGGCGAGCTATGGCTCGACCACCTCGTTCTGGTCCTTAAGCGCCGGGATGTCGGTGCCAATACTCGACCTGCCGCGCCTCGTGCAGCAGATTAAGGTCCAAAATGCCCGCACCAAGCAGGCGGCCATTGGCTATCAAAAGACCGTCCAGACCGCCTTTGGTGAGACTGAAAATACCTTAGCCCGACTGGCTGCGGATCGCGTGCGCGTGCGTCTGCTCGCCGCCGGGGAGGCCAGCGGTCGAACCGCCTATCTCGCCGCCGAAAAGAAATATGCTGCCGGTCTGATCGATCTGGCCTCTGCCATGGACGCCGAACGCGCCTGGCGGGGGAGCCGATCGGCCATGACCGCCTCTCAAGTCACCGCCCTTCAGCGCTCCGTCCAGGCCTTCAAGGCCTTGGGCGGCGGCTGGCCGTCCACGCCTGAAACCGCTGGTTCATCCCGATGAGACCTCTGCCCATGACCCGATCGCCCCTCCTGACCGCCCGAACATCGGCGGTTTTTCTGGCCTTGGCCCTTTCCGCCTTTGGCCTGTCTGCCTGCGGCGAGGGCTCGCCGGGCAAGACCAAGATTGAGGGGGCGGCAACCGCGCCTGCGGATATGCGCTCGGTGCGGGTCACCAAGGTTGAAACCCGCGAATTGACCGGCGGCCTAGTGGCCAGCGGTGTTTTGGTCTCGCGCGAAGAGGCAAGCGTCGGTTCTGAACTGGCGGGTTTCCGCGTCGCTCGGGTCCTAGTCGAAGAAGGCGCGTTGGTGGCCGCCGGTCAGCCCTTGGTGCAACTGGACGATACGCTGATCCAAGCTCAGATTGAGCAACAGACGGCCCTGGTCGCCCAGCAGGCCGTTGCGGCCCGCCAATCCCAACTGCAAGCCGACCGGGTTGTGGGCCTTCAAGGCCAGGGCGTGGTGTCGGAAGAACAGCTGCAGCAAAGACAGTTTCAGGCTGAGAGCAGCCGCGCCGCCTTGGCCGCGCAAAACGCGATCCTGAATGACTTTAAGACCCGTCAGGCCCGGATGACCATTCGCGCACCCGTCGGCGGCCGGGTTCTGGAGCGCACGGTGCGCCCCGGTGACATTTCCGGCGGCGGCACCTATTTCCGCATTGCGCGCGATAATCTCGTCGAGCTGGACGCTGAAGTGCCCGAGCGCAGCCTCTCGACCGTCCAGGTCGGTGATGGGGCTGAAGTGACCCTGCCTTCGGGCAAAGTTGTTCAGGGCAAGGTGCGCCTGATCAGTCCGCGTATTGATGCCCAGTCACGGCTTGGCCGTATCCGCGTCCTTCTGCCGGTGTCCAGCGATCTTCGTCCGGGCGGCTATGGTCAGGCGGCCTTCAACAGTGCGACCCGCAAGGCGACGGTGGTTCCCGAAGCTGCGATCCGCTTCGATGCGGAAGGCGCCTCGGTGATGGTGGTCGGTGAGGGCAACAGGGTCCAACAGGTCAAGATTAAGGCTGGTCAGCGCAGTGACGGCTATGTCGAACTGCTCGAAGGTCCCCCCGTCGGTGCGACCGTAGTCAAGGGCGCAGGCTCGTTCGTGATGAGCGGCGATGTGGTCAAGCCCTATGTTGAGCCCACCACGGTGAGCCTCCGCTAATGGCGCAGCTTGGCATATCCACCTGGTCCATTCGCAACCCCATTCCGGTTGCGGTGATCTTTATCGCCCTAACCATTGCGGGCCTGTTTTCCTATGGCATGTTGCCGATCAAGCAATATCCGAATGTGAACTTCCCCGCCGTCGCCATTTCGGTGGTCCAGAGCGGTGCCGCGCCTGCGGAGATGGAAAACCAGATTACCCGGCCCATCGAAAATGCCTTGGCCGGGCTGTCCGATGTTCGTGGCATTCGCTCGTCCGTGGTTCAGGGCGTTTCGACGACGATCGTGTTTTTCGATCTGAGTCAGGACCTGCAGAAAAAGACGGACGAGGTCCGCTCAAAGGTCGATCAGACCAGAGCCATTTTGCCGCGTGAAATAGAGTCTCCAATCATCCAGCGGATCGAGATGGATTCCGCGCCGATCCTGTCCTACGCGGTCTCGGCCCCCGGCATGAGCCAAGCCGAGTTGAGCTGGTTCATCGACGAGACCATTACCCGTCAATTACAAAGCGAAAAGGGCGTGGCCCAGGTCGGACGGGTTGGCGGGGTGTCTCGCGAGATCAATATCGTCATCGATCCCCAGCGCCTTGCCGCCTATGGTTTAACAAGTTCCGAGATCAATCAGGCCCTGACCGCCTTTAACATCGACGCCCCCGGTGGTCGTGCTGGGGTAGGCTCTCGTGAGCAAACCCTTCGCGTTCTGGGCGCGGCGACAACGGTTGAGGCTATAAGAAACATCACCATCCCTGCCGGTGGGCGCTTTGTTCGCCTGTCGGATGTTGCCGACATCGGCGATGGCGCGTCTGAACCCCGCGGTTTTGCGCGTCTAGATGGTCGCCCCGTGGTGGGTTTTGAGGTCATGAAGACCAGAGAAGCCAGCGACGTTGAGGTCGAAGACAACGTCGTCGCCGCGGTTACCAAATTGCAAGAAGAGCAGACCAAGGCCGGACGCGACATTAAGTTTTTCAAGATCTTCTCTGTCGTTGATGAGACCCGGGCCAGCTATCACGCCACGCTCTTGTCGATGGTTGAGGGTATGGGCCTTGCAGCCTTGGTGGTGCTTCTGTTCCTGCGCGAATGGCGCTCGACCATGATCACGGCTATGGCCATGCCGCTGTCGCTGATCCCAACCTTTGCCTTCATGGCGCTTATGGGCTTCAGCCTGAACGTGGTCACGCTCTTGGCCCTAACCATGGTGATCGGCATTCTGGTCGATGACGCCATTGTTGAGATCGAAAATATCGAAAAACGCATCCAAGCGGGCGCGAGACCCTATCGCGCAGCGATGGAAGGGGCGGACTCCATCGGCCTCGCTGTG
>CANKPO010000081.1 GCA_947484535.1 Caulobacteraceae bacterium | reverse complement strand
TCAGAGGACCACCAACCGCCTTAGTGAAACGGTCTGGATCCCCGCCTTCGCGGGGAAAGCGGATGTGTGTGTGGGGGGGGTAGGGGGTCCCTCACCTCACCCTATGGGCGGGCGTCTGTCCCTGATCGGCGGAGCGTTCGATGGGCGGTGCGGGTTTGGGGAAGTCGGGAAGGTTCAGCAACGACGCTACCCGCGCCTGAGCATCCGCTTCAAGATCAGCGTAGAACAGATTGAAAGCAGGCTCTTTTAGCCGGTCAGCCCAACCGCCGCTGGGGGTCAAGGACGGCGAGCGCGGCTTGGAGACCAGCAGCCCATCACCCTCGCATTGGGTATCCACCTGACGCGCCAAGAAGGCTGGACGCGCGCCCCATTCCAGACCGGTGACATTGGCCGCGCCCATATTGGCCCGCGCCTCGACCTTAACCTTGGTCTTAGCCCCGACCAGCGGATTGACGCAAAGAGCGGGACGGGTTCCTAAATCCTCCAGTTGATCACCCCGCCAGACCTGCGCCCGCTCTAGACGGTTCAGACCCGCCGAAGGGTCCGCTTGGAGCACGCTTTGCCACGCCACCACACACCGGGCCTGATCCCTGGCGGAACAGGCCGACAGGGCCTCGCCCTGACCATAGTCTGCCTCGGGAACCACCGTATCGATCAGATAGACCCCAGCGACCTGACGCACGCGCGCAGGCGAGGAGGCAACCTCATCGCGCACCAGACGCGCCGCAAGGAGCCCGCCCTGCTCGACCCCCACAATCAGGAAGGGCCGCCCCTGATTATAGTGGTCCATATAGTGCTGAAAAGAGGCCCGGACGTCGCCATAGGCAAAGCGCCGCGCCTCTCGGGCGTCATCACGATTGGTCAGCTGCGAATAGAGGCTGGCCTGGCGATAGCGCGGCGCGAACAGTCGCCCGACCCGGTAAAAGGGTCCGGCATAGTTGGGCAACATGACCCGCGTCAGCACCCGATCAGCCTTGGCATCGTCAATCGGGCCGTTCCACTCCTCTCCCCCATCAAAGGTGGTGGGATGGACGAAGAACACATCGGCGGGCAGGTCCTTGTCGGTCCAGCGCTGGGGACGGTCGGGGATCAGGGCCCAACTGCTGGCCTTGGCATAGTCGGGTGCCTTGGGCGGCGCATAGGTCTGGAACGGCTTTTTCGGGTCGAGCGCGGCCTGCAAAATGTCAGCGCGCCAATAGAAGGCTGCGGCAAGGAACAGGACGAGAAACGCCGCCCCGCCGATGATCAGTCCCTGCCTTAAGCCGCCCTTACCCTGTGCCATGACCAAGACCTACACCACCCCTTGCTGCCTCGCGAGCCTATTGGCGCGTGCCCTCGCCCGCATCAAAGGCAACGATCAGATCGCGCACCGCGTCCCAATGTTCTAGGCCCTTCACATCCCCCGCAGCGGCCAACTCAGCAGCGCGCATCACGGCGATCACCTCGGCATCATCGCCATATTGCGCGATCAGGGTCATGGCGGCGCTCTGAACAGCCAGTGACGGTGCGGGGGCGTCAGACATAGGGGTCTTCCTGCGAAAGATAGGTCTTCACATAGTCCGCGACAGCCTCTTCCATCGACCAGAAGGGCTGGCTGTAGCCTGCGGCCCGCAACCGATCCATCTTGGCCTCGGTAAAGTACTGATACTTGTCGCGGATCACTTCAGGCGTATCGATATAGCTGACGACGGCAGGCTTCCCTGCCGCCGCGAAGGTGGCCATGGCCAGATCCAAGAAGGTCCGCGCCTTGCCGGTTCCAAGATTGAATACGCCGCTGACCGTCTCAGTCTCCAGCAGCCAATCGACCACCTTCACCACATCGGCGACATAGACGAAGTCTCGCAGCTGACCGCCATCCTCATATCCGGCCTTGTGCGAGCGAAAGAGCTGCACGCCCTCCCCAGCCGCAATGCGCGGATAGATCTGCGAGACCACCGACTTCATCGAGCCCTTATGATATTCGTTGGGGCCAAAGACATTGAAGAACTTCAAACCCGCCCATTGTTTGGGGGCATCCCCCTGATGGGCGGCGCGAACCGCGAAGATGTCGAACAGGGCCTTTGACCAGCCATAGGCATTGAGGGGCCGCAGCGCCTTGAGCGCCTCTAGATCATTGTCATCCTCAAAGCCGAGACTTCCATCGCCATAGGTCGCCGCCGACGAGGCATAGAGAAAGCGGCAATCATTGGCCGCGCACCAGCGAAACAGGTCGCGCGACAGGCAAAAATTGTTGTGCACGATCTTGTCGGCATCCGGTTCGGTCGTGGCCGAGATCGCGCCCATATGGATGATGGACTCAAGGTCCGAGCCATATTTGGCCAGCCAATCCCACATCTGGTCCGGATCGATAAAGTCGCTGATCGCGCCCTTGGCAATATTGCGCCACTTGCCACTCTCCGCCGCGCGCAGTCGGTCGCAGACCACGACATCATACTGTTCATCTTGGCAGAGGCGACTAACGATGTTGGAGCCGATGAAGCCCGCGCCGCCGGTGACGAGGATCCTATGTCCGCTCATGGCGCGTCCTTCTTAAAGCGGGCAATGGCAGCGGTGGTTGAATAGCCGTCCACCAGATTGGCCAGCCGCACCCGCCCGCCATAGGACTTGACGAAATCACCGCCAACCACGCCGTCCTCGCTATAGTCCGCGCCCTTGATCAGCACATCGGGCCGCGCGGCCTCGATCAGGCCGATGGGCGTATCCTCATCAAACGGCACGACCATATCGACATGGGACAGTCCGGCCAGAACCAGAGCCCGAGACTCAAGATCATTGACGGGGCGAGAGGGACCCTTCAGCGCGCTCACCGAACGGTCCGTATTGAGCCCAACAATCAGGCGATCACACCAAGACCTTGCCTGCGCCAAATAGGCGACATGACCCCGATGCAGAATATCAAAACAGCCATTGGTGAAACCGACCCTTAGGCCGTCAGCGCGCCAAGCGGCGACGATGCGGACCAGATCTTCTGGCGTCGCGATCTTGTCTTCGGCCGGGGCCATATGGGAGGTCAGTTCCGCCTCAATCAGGTCCGCAGGCGTCACCGTCGCAGTGCCTGCCTTTCCGACCACGACGCCCGAGGCAAGGATGGCGAACTCCACCGCCGCACCGATCTCGATCCCTGCCGCCATGGCGAGGCCAAGAGCGGCAAGGCCGGTATCGCCCGCCCCCGACACGTCGAAAACTTCGCGCTTCTTGCCCCTAAAATGCCGCACCGGCTGGCCCCGAACGGCAAGGCTCATGCCCTGAGCCGCGCGGGTAACCAGCAACGCCTTCGCTTCGCAAACCTCTAAAGCCGCGATCAGCGCCGCCTCGACTTCGGCGTCGGTGCCGACCGGCATGTCGACGGCTAGGGATAGCTCGCCCCCATTGGGCTTGATCAGGTCAACAGGGCCATATTTGGCAAGGCTGCGGCCCTTGGGATCAACGACCAGCGCTATGCCCGCCTTGGCAGCAGCCTCACGGGTCGCGGCGATCACGGCCGGGCTTAGCGCGCCCTTGGCATAGTCGGACAGGACGACAAGCTTTGCGCCAGAGATGGCGGTTTGGATGGTCTGGATCAGGGCGGCTTCTGCGGCGCCATCAATCGCGGCTGAGGTCTCGCTATCAACGCGCAAGAGCTGCTGCCCGCCCGCCACAAAGCGGACCTTTACTGTGGTTGGACGACCGGGCTGGGTAACGAGATTACCCGTAACCCCGACAGCATGACCGACCAGGTCGGACAGTTCCTGCCCGCTCGCATCATCGCCAACGGGGGCGCAGAGGATCGCTTGCCCGCTCAGGGCTGCAACATTACGCGCCACATTGCCAACCGCGCCCAGCATAACCGTCTCCGATGACTTGGCCAAGACCGGGATCGGGGCCTCAGGCGAAATGCGTGCCACCTCGCCATAGACATAGCGATCAATCATCAGATCGCCGACGCAGGCGATCTTGAGACCGGAAATCGCGGCAAGCACGTGCTGAAGCGAAGAAACGTCCATGGATCAGCCTGTGCTGCCTTCGGTCCCGATGGTCAAGAGATTTGGCACGGGCCGAACCTTGCCCCTACCAGCCCTTAGTCAGTTGATCATAGCCCAAGAGGTTGGCGACCAGAGCCTCAAACTCATGCATGGGCACCATATTGGGGCCATCAGACGGGGCATTGTCGGGGTCGGGATGGGTCTCAAGGAACACGCAGGCGACACCGACCGCAACCGCTGCCCGCGCCAGAACCGGCACATATTGGCGCTGACCGCCAGAGGTTGTCCCTTGCCCGCCCGGCTGCTGGACCGAATGGGTGGCGTCAAACACGACCGGACAGCCGATTTCGGCCAGCACTGGCAAGGCGCGCATGTCCGAGACGAGGGTATTATAGCCAAAGGACACGCCGCGCTCGCAGGCCATAGCGTTGGGATTACCAGCCGCCAGCAGCTTTCCGATCACGTTCTTCATGTCCCAAGGGGCCAAGAACTGGCCCTTCTTGACATTGACCACCTTGCCGGTCTCGGCGGCTGCAACCAATAGATCGGTCTGGCGACAGAGGAAGGCGGGGATCTGCAGCACATCAACCACTTGGGCGGCAATGGCGCATTGGCTGGCCTCATGAACGTCGGTCAGGACCGGGAGGCCGGTGACGTCGCGGATTTCAGCGAACACGTCCAAGGCCTGACCGATGCCAAGGCCGCGGGCGGTTGTGATCGAGGTGCGGTTGGCCTTGTCGAACGAGGTCTTGTAGATCAGGCCGATCCCAAGGCGGGCGGCCATTTCCTTGAGCGCATGGGCGGTCTCCAGCGCGTGCTGGCGGCTCTCCATCTGGCAGGGGCCCGCGATAATGGACAGCTTTTCAGCATTGCCAATCCGGACCTCGGCACCATTCGGGGTCTTGATCCGGATCACAGCATTGGGGGAGACAGCCTGAGCTTGGGTCAATTCGAGGTTCCGCTAATCCAAAAGCCAATCTAGATCGTACATCTGAAGTGAGACTCACAAAGACACAAGGGCGAAGCGACCGGCCAATGACCAGTGACCGCAATCAAACGCCGATCGTGGTCTGGCTGCGACAGGACCTTCGGCTGGCCGACAATCCTGCCCTGACATATGCCAGCGCCTCCGGGCGCCCCGTGATTGTCCTCTATCTGTTCGACACAGACCCTGATCAGCGCCCGATGGGGGGAGCAAGCCTTTGGTGGCTGAACCGCTCACTGACCGCCCTCGCCTCATCGCTGCAGGCCATTGAATCGCGGCTGATCCTGCGCAAGGGCAAGGCGGCTGAGGTCCTGCTGCAGGTCCTATCCGAAACCGGGGCGGGCGAGGTGGTTTGGAACCGGCTCTATGAACCCTCGGCCATTGCCCGCGACACCGCCCTCAAGGCTGCACTGAAGGCGGCGGGTACCGAGGTGCAGTCGTTCAATGCCGCGCTCCTGAATGAGCCCTGGACCGTCGAGACGGGCTCTGGCGGCCCCTATAAGGTCTTCACACCCTATTGGCGGGCTGCGCGGGCCAAGGTTGGCCAAGAGCGCGCCCTGCCTGCGCCCAAGGCCCTTACGGCACCAGACCTCTGGCCCGCCTCAGACGATCTTGCCGATTGGCAGCTTCACCCGACCCATCCCGACTGGTCGACTGGCTTTGACGGTTGGACACCGGGCGAGGCTGGTGCGCTCGATAATCTCAACGCCTTTTTGGACGGTCCCGCCAACGCCTATGCCGAGGGCCGTGATCAGCCGGGCAAGGCGGGTACCTCGCGCCTGTCCCCGCATCTACATTTTGGCGAGATCAGCCCCCGTCAGGTCTGGATCGCTGCCCACGGAGCCTCGGCGACGGGTGACCTGAATGAGGGTGCGCGGGATAAGTTCTTGGCCGAGATCGGCTGGCGAGAATTCAATCATCACCTGTTGTTCCACTTCCCCACCCTGCCGACCGCCAACTTCAAGCCGGGCTTTGATCGCTTCGCTTGGCAAGATGACGCTGAGGGCCTGAAGGCGTGGCAGCGCGGCTTGACCGGCTATCCGATGGTCGATGCCGGGATGAGGGAGCTGTGGGCCACAGGCTGGATGCACAATCGGGTGCGGATGATTACCGCCTCCTTCCTGATCAAGCACCTGTTGATCTATTGGCGCGAGGGCGAGGCCTGGTTCTGGAATACGCTTTTGGATGCCGATCTGGCCAACAATGCCGCCGGATGGCAGTGGACAGCAGGAACCGGGGCCGATGCCTCACCCTATTTCCGTATCTTTAACCCCTTCAGTCAGGGCGAAAAGTTCGATCCCAAGGGCGATTAT
>CANKPO010000080.1 GCA_947484535.1 Caulobacteraceae bacterium | reverse complement strand
TTGCGCCCTGGGCCATCTTGATCTGGATATCGTCCGCATTGACCAGATATTCCGCCGTGACGCCAAAGCGGCCCGAAGCGACCTGCTTGATGGCCGAGCGCATGGAATCGCCATTGGGCATGCGCACAAATCGGTCAGACTCTTCGCCGCCCTCGCCGGTGTTCGAACGCGCGCCGATCCGGTTCATGGCCACAGCCAAGGTCGTGTGGGCCTCGCGGCTGATCGAGCCAAAGCTCATGGCACCGGTGGCAAAACGCTTAACAATCTCAGCCGCCGGTTCGACCTCGTCGATGGACAGGGGCTCGTCAGCGAACTTGAACTCCATCAGACCGCGAATGGTCAAAAGGCGCTTGCTCTGTTCATTAACGCTCGCGGCAAAGGCGGCATATTCGTCGGGCAGATTGCCGCGCACCGCATGTTGCAACTTGGACACCGAGTCTGGGTTCCACGCATGCTCCTCGCCGCGAATACGGAAGGCATAGGCCCCGCCGACATCCAGCGCATCGCGATAGATTGGCGTGTCGGCATAGGCGTCGCGGTGACGGCGCACGGTCTCTTCGGCGACTTCCAGCAGGCCAACACCCTCAATCATGGTGGCGGTGCCGGTGAAGTACTTCTCGATCAGAGCGGTCGATAGGCCCACCGCGTCGAAGATCTGCGCGCCGCAATAGGACTGATAGGTCGAGATGCCCATCTTGGACATGACCTTGAGCACGCCCTTACCGATGGCCTTGATATAGTTCTTCTGAACCTCATTGGCGCTCAGGCTCATGCCGGACTTTACGCGGATGGCTTCCAGGGTCTCGAAGGCCAAATAGGGGTTCACCGCCTCGGCACCATAGCCTGCCAGAACGCAGAAATGGTGCACTTCGCGTGCTTCGCCGGTCTCGATCACAAGGCCGGTTTGCATGCGCAGGCCTTGGCGGATCAGGTGATGGTGCACAGCGGCTGTAGCCAAGGCCGCAGGGATGGCGATCCGGTCAGGGCCGACAGCCCGGTCCGAAAGGATCAGGATATTGCTGTCAGCCAACACGGCCTCGGTCGCGGCCCAGCACATCTTTTCGATGGCCGATTCTAGACCCTCAGCGCCGTCGTTGGCGGCCCAGGTGGTGTCGATGGTCGCGGTCCGGAAGGCGCCGTCCAGCAGTTCAGAGATGGCGCGGATCTTGTCCATCTTGGCATTGGTCAAGACGGGCTGGGTGACTTCCAAGCGCTTGTGGGTCCCGGCATGGTGACCCAAGAGGTTCGGGCGCGGTCCGATCATCGAGACCAGTGACATGACCAGCTCTTCGCGGATCGGGTCGATGGGCGGATTGGTGACCTGCGCGAAGTTCTGCTTGAAATAGTCGTAGAGCAGCTTGGAGCGTTCCGACAGAACCGCAATCGGCGTGTCCGCACCCATCGACCCGATGGGGTCTTCGGCGGTGGTCGCCATGGGGGCGAGGAAGAACTTCAGGTCCTCTTGCGTATAGCCAAAGGCCTGCTGGCGATCGAGCAGGGTCTGGGGGTCGCCCTCGCCATAGGTCTCTTCGAGCGTCATGGGCAGCTCTTCCAGCTTGAACTGGGTTTCGCTGAGCCATTCGTCATAGGGCTGGGCCTCGGCGAGGGTGCGCTTGATCTCGCTATCCTCGATGATCTTTCCCAGTTCCAAGTCGATCAGCAGCATCTTGCCGGGCTGGAGGCGCCACTTGCGGGTGATGCGCTCTTCAGGGATGGGCAGAACGCCGGACTCCGACGCCATGATCACATGGTCATCGTCGGTCAGGATG
Organism: Caulobacteraceae bacterium; assembly: GCA_947484535.1. Taxonomy (GTDB): domain Bacteria; phylum Pseudomonadota; class Alphaproteobacteria; order Caulobacterales; family Caulobacteraceae; genus CAISGS01. Next base: position 4,525 of record CANKPO010000080.1, on the reverse strand, counting down.
AAGCGGGCAGGGCGCAGGCCATTGCGGTCCAGCGTGGCGCCGACCTGGCGACCATCGGTAAAGGCAATGGCGGCAGGACCGTCCCATGGCTCCATCAGGGCAGCGTAATATTCGTAGAAGGCCTTACGCTTGGGGTCCATCTGCTGATTGCCGGCCCAGGCCTCTGGGATCAGCATCATCATGGCGTGGGCCAGCGGATAGCCGCCTGCCAGCAACAGTTCCAAAGCATTGTCGAGGCAGGCCGTGTCGGACTGACCATGCGGGATCAGTGGCCACATCTTGTCGAGGTCTGGACCCAGCAGGGGGGATTCCAGCGTGCGGCGGCGGGCGTTCATCCAGTTGACGTTGCCACGAACCGTGTTGATCTCACCATTGTGGGCGATGAACCGGTAAGGGTGAGCCAGCTTCCAAGAGGGGAAGGTGTTGGTCGAGAACCGCTGGTGCACCATGGCCACGGCGGACTGGGTCAGGGGGTTTTGCAGGTCCAGATAGAAGGTCCCCACCTGTCCCGCCAGCAGCAGGCCCTTATAGACCACCGTCCGGGTCGAGAAGGACGGCATATAGAAGTCGGTCAGGGTCGGCAGGTCGCGCTTGCTGGCCTGATCGGCCAGCGGGTTTTGTGTCTGCTTACGGATGGTCAGCAGCTTGCGCTCGAAGGCGTCCTGATCCTTGGTCTTTTCGCCGCGAACGACGATGGCCTGACGGATGACGGGCATCTCAGCCAGCACGGCGGTGCCGAGCACAGAGGTGTCAACCGGCACATCACGCCAGCCGAGCAGGGACTGGCCTTCGACGCGGATGAAGTGCTCGAACTGGCTGATGGCCATGTCGCGCGCTTCGGCATCGCGCGGCAGAAAACACATGGCCACGGCATAGTCACCGACGGCGGGCAAAGTCAGATTCTGCCCCTTGGCCCAGTCGCGTAGCAAGGCGTCGGGAATCTGAATCAGACAGCCAGCGCCATCGCCCACCATCGGATCAGCGCCCACGGCACCGCGATGGTCGATATTGATCAGAATCTGCAAGCCCTGTTTGACGATATCATGGGTCTTCAACCCTTTGATATTGGCAATGAATCCAACGCCACAAGCATCGTGCTCATTGCGGGGGTCGTACAGGCCTTGCTTGATCGGCGAACGCATCGCGGAACCCTTAAATATCTATCTCCCCAAGCGCGGGCGCGCAGGGCGGAGTGTTTTTGCCGAAAACTTCACCCATGTCGATCCTTTGGCGATGGATCGGTGAGATTGATTGCTTAATTGGAATAAAAAAACCTTTTGTCCATAGGCGTTAAACGCCTTTGTATCGGCACCGTATAGAGCTGCGGCGTCGTGGATATCGATCGTCTTACGATTGGTTACATGGTTTGTCTGGCCATCGGACCCCGAATTGACCTATCGCCGGAATTATCAAACCGTCCTTATGCCAATCAGCAGGGCCAGCATGACCATTGCCTTCATCGACCTCGCCGCCCAACAGAGCCGTATCAAGCCCGCGCTAGACGCCGCCATTGCGCGGGTCTTGGCCCACGGGGCCTATGTGATGGGTCCAGAGGTCGCCGCCTTCGAGCGCGCCTTGGCCGAGTTTTCGGGTGCCAAGTTTGGGGTCTCCTGCGCCAATGGCACAGACGCTATTGCCTTGCCCTTGATGGCTTGGGATGTCGGAGCCGGAGACGCGGTCTTTTGTCCAAGCTTTACCTTCGCGGCCACCGCAGAAGTCGTGCCCTGGACCTTGGCCGAGCCGGTCTTTGTCGACATCTTGCCGGACACCTACAATCTGGATCCGCAAAAGCTCGAAGCCGCCATTGTCGCGGTCAAGGCTGAGGGGCGCCTGACGCCTAAGGCCGTGATCGCCGTCGATCTCTTCGGCCAGCCTGCGGACTATCCCGCAATCCAAGCCATCTGCCGACGTCATGGCTTGAAGCTGATTGCGGACGGTGCCCAAGGCTTTGGCTGCACGCTGAACGGCCAGCATCCGGGTCATTGGGCCGATGTGACCACCACCAGCTTTTTTCCAGCAAAACCGCTGGGCTGCTATGGCGACGGCGGCGCGGTCCTGACCGATGATGCAGACTTGGCCGAGCGGATGGACAGTCTGCGCGTCCACGGCAAGGCGGTGAAGAGCGATATTGCCGGGCGCACTTTCGATCATGACCCGAAATATCTGAACATGCGCATTGGCATGAACAGCCGTTTGGACACCATCCAGGCTGCGATCCTGATCGAGAAGCTGAGCCTATTCGCGGGAGAGATAGTCCTGCGTAATCAGGTGGCGGATCGTTATGCCGCCGGTTTTGCAGGCAGCGCCGCAAAGGCTCCGAGCGTCATCGAAGGCGGCGTCTCGACCTGGGCGCAATATACGATTGAGCATCCGGACCGGGACGGTTTGGCCGCCCATCTCAAGAGCCAATCGATCCCAACTGCGGTCTATTATCCCGTGCCCATGCATATGCAGTCGGCCTACAGCCATTACCCGCAAGGGGCAGGCGGTTTGCCGGTGACGGAGGCCAAGGCAGGCAAGGTTATCAGCCTGCCCATGCACCCCTATCTGGACGCCGCGACCCAAGATCAGATCATTGAGGCGGTCCGCGGCTTTAACGGCTAGGGCTCTGGATTCTGCTGCATCGCAGCAAAGCCTTGACTTTCAAGGCGAACTGACGGACAAGCCGCTCGCAGGTCTGTGATGGCCTGATATACGGTGCTCCAGCCGCGTGAGGGGACGGTCCTTTGTCCCAGCCTGTCGAGCGCCTGCGAATTTTCGCATAGATCGCCCAGGCCACGCGGGGCGCTTTCATAGATAAGCCTCGCGGCATCGCGCGGTCGGTCCGAGAGTCTCGGCCCCGCGCGACGATCGCTGTTTGAAAGAGAAGTCCTCCGTGACTCAATTTACCGATCTACGTCTGAACCCGCTGCTGCTCAAGGCGCTGGCGGCTGAAGGCTATGAGACCCCTACACCCATCCAAGCCCAAGCTATTCCGCCCGTTCTCGAAGGTCGCGACCTGTTGGGCATCGCCCAGACCGGCACTGGTAAGACTGCAGCCTTCGCCCTGCCGATCCTGCATCGCCTCGCCGCTGACAAGAAGGCCGCGCCGCGCCGCGGTTGCCGCTGTCTGGTCCTGTCGCCCACCCGCGAACTGGCCACCCAGATTGCCGAGAGCTTCCGCTCCTATGGCCGCCATATGGGCATGAGCGTTGCCGTGATCTTCGGCGGTGCCAAATATGGCCCGCAGATCAAGGCCTTGACCACGGGTATCGACATTCTGGTGGCGACACCGGGCCGTTTGATGGATCACATGGCCGAGCGCACGGCGGATCTGTCGGCCTGCGAAATCCTCGTGCTCGATGAAGCTGACCAGATGCTCGACCTCGGCTTTGTGGTGCCGATCCGCAAGATCGTCGCGACCATGAGCAAGAAGCGCCAAAACCTGTTCTTCTCGGCCACCATGCCGACCGAAATCAGCCGCTTGGCCGGTGAGATGCTGGTCGATCCGGTCAAGGTCGCTGTGACCCCCGGCGCGACCACGGTTGAGCGCATTGATCAAAAGCTGATCTTCATTGAGGCACCGCGCAAGCGGGCCCTTTTGGCTGATCTGTTCTCTGACCCTGCCTTCTCGCGCACCATCGTCTTTACCCGCACCAAGCGCGGTGCAGATCGCGTGGCGCAATATATGGAAGCGGTCGGCGTTACTGCTGCTGCCATCCACGGCGACAAGAGCCAAGGCCAGCGTGAACGCGCTCTGGCCGCCTTTAAGGCTGGCAAGGTCCGCGCCCTGATCGCGACCGATATCGCCGCGCGCGGGATCGACATTGATGCCGTCTCGCATGTGATCAATTACGAGTTGCCGCAGGTTCCTGAGGCCTATGTGCACCGCATTGGCCGCACCGCCCGTGCCGGTGCCGATGGTTCAGCCATCAGCTTCTGCGCTGACGATGAGCGTGGTCTGCTGCGCGATATTCAGCGCACGACCCGCCAGACCATTCCGGCGATCGACCGTCGGGGTGACAAGGTTCTGGGTGAAATTGCGGCCCGTACCGTGTCCCTTCCTGTTCCTGAGCAGAGCTTGGCTCAGCCCAAGTCCCGCGAAGGCCGTGAAGGCGGTCGTCCTCAGCGTCGCGGCGGCCCAGGTGGCGGCGGCGGCAATGGCGGCGGTGGTCGCGGTCGCGCTGGCGGCGGCGGCGGTCAACGCCAAGGCCAAGGTGGCCAACGTCAAGGCGCAGCCAAGCCTGCAGCGGCGTCGTCCGCACAGCGCTGGAGCCCAGTGGATTAGAGAGAAACAAGGCCCCCTTCGGCCCTTCGGGCCACTTCCCCCAGAGGGGGAAGATCTTAGATGCGCAAATCTTCCCCCTCTGGGGGAAGTACCGGCGAAGCCGGGGTAGGGGGGTTCTGCCTAGGACCCGAGGATCCAGCCCTCTTCGGTTTGGGCAATCTCTAGGCTGGCCTCATCCATGCCCTTGGGCGCGGCGAAGAGATCGCCAAACTTTCCGGCCTCATCCAGCTTTGCAAACTGTTCGGCGAGGGCACGAAG
>CANKPO010000079.1 GCA_947484535.1 Caulobacteraceae bacterium | reverse complement strand
TTGATCTATATCCTGCCCTTCACGGCCTTCTTCCTTGTGACCCTGCGCGACCTGCATGGCCGCTTGACGGTGCAGGGCGATAGCGTCCGCGCGCAATATCTGTCGGCCATCGCGGCCTTGGCATTGGGGTTCTTGGTGTTTCTCGCGGTCGACTATGGCGTCCTGTTCGCGACCGGACATCTGCTGACCGGCTTTGATCCGCTGAGCACCGTCGTGGCGATCCAGTTCCTGCCTCTCATGGCCGTCATCGCCACCATCGCCACCTTCACCTGGCGGCGGACCAACAGCTATGTGCCCGGAGCCTTGATCTGTAGCCTCTTTGTCACCTGGTATGTGGTTGCTGGAACCGCGACCCATGTGATCTAAGTTCAGTTACATAGGGCCACTAATTTTGGTAAGGTCACTAAGAACGGCGGCACATGATCGTCGCAATGAAAACTATGGGTTGGATATGACGGAGAAAATCCTGGTGATCGGGGCTGGCATTGCCGGTCTCTGTACGGCACTCGCCTTGGGTCCGACGGGCAAGTCCCTGACCCTGATCGAGCGTGACGGACCGCCGCCTGAGGGCAGTCCGGACGAGGCTTTTCATGACTGGACCCGGCGCGGTGTTGGCCATCTTCGTCAGAGCCACGCCTTCTTGGCGCGTCTCAACACCATCATCAAGACCGACCACCCCACCTTGCGCCAAGAGCTGCTGGATGTCGGGGTGCGGGAACTAGGCTTTGAGGGCATGTTGTCGCCCCTGCAAAAGCCGACCTATCAACCCACCCAAGAGGATGCCGACCTGTCGATCCTGACCAGTCGGCGTACGACCTTGGAACTGGTGATCCGGCGTTATGTCGAGCGCCTGCCCAACATCACCATCCGGTCGAACCTGTTTGTCCGAGGCCTGATCTCTGAGACCAACGCGGACGGTATTGTCACGGTCATGGGCCTGCGCGGCGAGGATGAGACCGGACCGGTTGAGATGCTGGCCGATATGGTCATTGATGCCAGCGGCAAGAACGGCTCGGCCATTGACCAGCTTATGGCCGCCAATGCCCCCATCGCCGAGACCAGCGAGAGCGCCGGTATCCTCTATTTCACTCGCCACTATCGCCTGCACCCCGGTCAGGTCGAGCCATCGCGCGATGACAATCCCCCGGCCACGGGCGATTTGGGCTATCTGAAGTTTGGCGTCTTTCCCGCCGATAATGGCTGCTTCTCAATCACGCTCTGTACGCCTGAAATCGAATATGAGATGCGCAAGGCCATCGTCCACCCTGAGACGTGGGACGGCATCGTCGCCAATATTCCGGGCCTCAAGGTCTGGACCGACACGGCCCTATCCGAGCCGGTCAGCAAGGTGTTCGGCATGGGCAACCTGCAAAGCCGCTGGCGTGATCTCGCCCCCGGGGAAGTGCCCGCCGTGCTAGGTTTCTTTGCCGTCGGTGACACCCTGATCCGCACCAACCCGCTCTATGGCCGTGGTTGTTCGTTCGCGGCGGTGGCAGCCTATGCCCTGCGTGATGTCTTGACCGCACAAAGCGATCCCAAGGCCCGGTTGCTGGCCTATCAGCAGCGGCTCCATAACGACTTGAAGCCCTATTTCGATGTCATGCAGCGCCAAGACCGCGGCGCGATAAAGCGGGCTGAGCAGATCCTGACCCCCGACTACAAGCCGCGCCTGCGCGCCCGTATCCTGCTCAGCTTCTTTGAAGATGGCATTGGCCCGGCCATTCGCACCGAAACCAATCTGCTGCGCGAGGCTCTGCGCGGGTTCCACATGCTGGAACATCCCGACGCTTGGCTGCGTCGTCCAGCCAATCTGGTTCGAATCCTCGGCTATTGGGCCAAGAGCAAAAAGAGCAAGGCCGGGGCCTATCCGCCGAAATTGGGACCGGATCGGGATGAGATGATGCAGGCACTTGGCCTATCGGCCGATGCCGACATCGCCATTTTGGCCCAGCAGCGCCCAAAAAATCAATTGGCAGCCGCTGCCTGACGTTCGCGTAACGATTTCGACTGGCGCAACCCTCAACGGCTTGTCACCATAGGGATTGAAGGGACCTGGACAGCAAGCCCTGCTGCTCGCTCCCCCATAAACAAAACCAACGCCAAGATTGGATTACTGGAGGATCTATGTATTACGCTGAATTGAAAGAGGCCCGCGCCGAACTGTCCGGCCCCGGCTCACCCCTCGAAGTCCATGAGATTGAAGTGCGCGGGCAGACCCTGCTGGCCTTCAAGAACGCGCCCCCCACCATCCGCGACTTTTGGCTGTCGACCGTCGCCTTCGCCGACCGCGACTATCTGGTCTATGAGGACGAGCGCCTGACCTACGGCCAGTCCCATGACAAGGTGGCCTCCATTGCCGCTTGGATCGCAGCCCAGGGTGTCAAGCGCGGCGACCGGATCGCCATCGGCATGCGCAACTACCCCGAATGGATGCTGATCTATTGGGCCAGCCTGTGCCTTGGCGTCGCCGTCGTCGGCCTGAACGCCTGGTGGGTCGCAGACGAGCTTGAATTTGCGCTGGAAGACTCCGCCCCCACGATTCTGTTCGTCGATTCCGAGCGTCTCGCCCGCATCGCTGAACGGCCTGATATGGCCAAGGGCATCAAGGTCGTCGCCGTTCGCACCGCCAATGTTCCCGCTGGCGTGACCCCTTGGTCAGAGGTCGAGGCCACCGCGCCCGTCCTGCCAGACGCCGCCATCGATCCCGATGATGATGCCTGCATCTTCTACACCTCGGGCACCACCGGCCGGCCCAAAGGTGCACAGCTCACCCATCGCAGCTGCATTGCCAACCTGTTCAACATGGTCTTTGCCGGTCAGGCCCAGAACCTGGCTATCCAGCGGGCCACCAACACCCCGGCACCGGATCCAGAGTCGATCCCTTGGCCGACCGCCCTGCTGACCACCCCCCTGTTCCACGTCACGGCCAACAATTGCGGTGCCTACGCCACGACCGCAGGCGGCGGGGCCATTGTGCTGATGTATAAGTGGGATGCTGGTGATGCGCTCAAGCTGATCGCCCGCGAAAAGGTCACCGCCATGAGCGGCGTACCGATGATGTCGCGCGAACTGATCACCCACCCTGACTTTAGCAAATATGACCTGTCGAGCCTGCTCTCCTTGGGCGGCGGCGGCGCGCAGCTTCAGCCCGATCTGGTGGCCAAGATTGACAGCTCGGTCGCTACGGCCCGTCCCAATACCGGCTATGGCATGACCGAGACCAGCGGCATCATTACCTCTATCTCTGGCGACTTCTTCATTGACCGGCCAGACAGTGCCGGTCCTCCCGTTGCCACCTTGATCGTCAAGGTCGTCGATGATGCAGGCAATACCCTGCCCGTCGGCGCGGTTGGGGAACTGTGGGTCAAGGGCTCGCCCGTGATCAAGGGCTATATCAACCGTCCAGATGCCACCGCCTCGACCATCGTTGATGGCTGGCTCCAGACCGGCGATGTGGCCCGCCTCGACGAAGAGGGCTTCATCTATATTGTCGATCGAAAGAAGGACATGGTCCTGCGCGGCGGTGAGAACGTCTATTGCGCCGAGGTCGAGTCCTGCATCTTCCGCCACGACGCCGTGGCCGAATGCTGCGTCTTCGGCGTGCCGGACGATCGCTTGGGCGAAGAGGTTGCTGTGGCCGTGGTCCTGCATCCCGGTGCCAGCCTGACCGCTGATGGTTTGCGCGAGCACTGCGCAGGCCTTATCGCCAAGCACAAGGCCCCGCGCTATGTCTGGTTCATGGACGAGGCCCTGCCCCGGAATGCCAGCGGCAAGTTCCTCAAGCGCGAACTGCGCGAGAAGCTGAGTACCGAAACGGCGGGGTAACCCCCTACCCCGGCTTCGCCGGTACTTCCCCCAGAGGGGGAAGATCTAAGAACGGAAAATCTTCCCCCTCTGGGGGAAGTGGCCCGAAGGGCCGAAGGGGGCCTTGTTTCCTTTACTTCCGCCATCCCCGCGAAGGCGGGGGTCCAGACCCTTTCGCACCGTTCGGACGTGGCCCTCTGCCGCGTCATTGCGAGGCGCATAGCGCCGAAGCAACCCAGGGGATCGCCACTTCAGGTCCGTGTCAGACCCCTGGGTTGCTTCGCTGCGCTCGCAATGACGCGGGGGTGGGGGCGTGGATACACCCCCTTCAAAACCGTCACATAATTCTATTATCTCAGAACTATGGAATCGAAATCCGCCACCCTCAGCCTCTCCGCCCTCGGCCATGAAGGCCGCCTCGCAATCTTCCGGTTGCTCGTATCAGCCGGACCCACCGGTCTGGCCGCCGGGGAGATCGCGCGTCAACTGGGCATGGTGCCGAACAGCCTGTCGGCCAATCTCAACATATTGAGCCGGGCCAACCTGACGACATCTCACCGAGACGGGCGCTCGATCATCTATCAGGCGGATTTTTCGACCATGACGGCGCTGGTCGGGTTTCTGGTCGGAGACTGCTGCGGCGGTGCGCCAGAAATCTGTGCGCCTCTGAACCAACTTCTGTCTCAGGCTCAACAGTGCGCCCCGACCCCATCACGCCAGAAGGAACTTTGCTGAATGTCGCTGTTCGAGCGTTATCTGACCGTCTGGGTTGGTCTTTGCATCATCGTGGGCATTGCTCTGGGCCACTTTTTTGGACCCGCCTTTCAGATGATCGCCAGCCTTGAGGTCGCGAAGGTCAATCTGCCGATGGCCGGTCTGATCTGGCTGATGATCATTCCCATGCTGGTAAAGGTCGATTTCGCAGCGTTGGGCGAGGTGCGTAACCATTGGCGCGGCATCGGCGTGACCCTGTTCATCAACTGGGTGGTCAAGCCCTTCGGCATGGCCCTGCTGGCCTGGATCTTTATCGGTGGCCTCTTTCGTCCCTATCTGCCGGCCGACCAGATCGACAGCTATATTGCTGGCCTGATCCTGCTGGCCGCCGCCCCCTGTACGGCGATGGTCTTTGTTTGGAGCAACCTGACCAAGGGTGAGCCGAACTTTACGCTCAGCCAAGTGGCGCTGAACGACACGATCATGGTCGTCGCCTTCGCCCCCATTGTCGGCCTGCTCTTGGGCCTATCGTCGATCACCATCCCTTGGCAGACCCTCGTCCTGTCGGTCGGGCTCTATATTGTCGTGCCGGTGATCGCAGCGCAGATGATCCGCGCGGCCCTTCTGAGATCAGGCGGCCCCGACACCTTGAACCGCCTTCTGGCAACGCTCCAGCCCCTGTCGATTGCCGCCCTGCTCGTCACCCTGGTTCTGCTGTTTGGCTTTCAGGGCGAGCAGATCTTGCAACAGCCCCTGATCATCGCGCTGCTCGCCGTGCCGATCCTGATCCAAGTCTATCTCAATTCGGGCCTTGCCTATCTGCTCAACCGCCTGACCGGAGAGGCCCATTGCGTCGCGGGGCCCTCGGCCTTGATCGGGGCCAGCAACTTCTTCGAGCTGGCCGTCGCCGCCGCCATCAGCATCTTTGGCTTCCAGTCGGGCGCGGCCCTGGCCACGGTCGTCGGCGTGCTGATCGAGGTGCCCGTCATGTTGTCCATCGTCGCCATCGTCAATGCCAGCAAGGGCTGGTACGAAAGCGGCTCGGCGGTTCAACGCTTGGCCGCGCGCCAATCGACCACCCCCTCCAAGGACTGAGCCATGAGCGCCTCTGACTTTCCGATCACCATCTTCCACAACCCGGCCTGCGGTACCTCACGCAATGTCGTGGCAATGGCCAAGGCGGCGGGTTACGAGCCTCAGGTCGTGGAATATCTCAAGGCCGGGTGGACGAAAGACCAGCTTCGGCACCTGGCCACCGCCGCCGGGGTGCCCTTGCGCGAGTTTCTGCGCGATAGCGGCACGCCCGCCGCTGAGCTTGGTCTTCTGGAGCCAACGGCCACGGATGACGCGATCCTAGAGGCGATGGTCGCCCATCCGATCCTCGTCAACCGCCCGATCATGATCACGCCCAAGGGCACGGCCCTTTGCCGCCCGTCTGAAAAGGCGCTCGACCTGCTCGAAAACCAGCCTGAAGGCGCTTAGGGTGTACGTCCAATAGACCACCCTGCCCTGAAGGCCCTGCCGTGACCGATAATCTCTACAGCCTATTGCAAGACCGCTTTTTGGCAGCAAGCGCCAAGCCGAGCCTGATTGATGCCGAGGGACACGGCCCGACCTATGGCCAGCTTGATGATCTGTCCGCCCGGTTCGCGGCGGTTCTGCGGTCCTATGGCGTCAAAGTGGGGGACCGGATTGTCGTTCAGGTCGATAAGTCGGTTGGGGCCATGGCGCTCTATCTGGGCTGTCTGCGTGTCGGGGCGATCTTTGTGCCGCTCAATACCGCCTAT
>CANKPO010000078.1 GCA_947484535.1 Caulobacteraceae bacterium | reverse complement strand
TCAGTTCACGGGCGCGAGCCTCATTTTCCACCACAGCGAAGGCTTCGCCGGGGCTCGGAGGCATATCAAGGCCGAGAATTTCGACAGGCACGGAGGGTTCCGCCACCAGGACCTGTTCGTCACGTTCGTTGATCAGGGCGCGCACGCGGCCCCAAGAGGCCCCGGCCACGACAATATCGCCGCGCTTGAGCGAGCCGCGCTTGACCAGAACCGTGGCCACAGGGCCGCGTCCCTTGTCGAGCTTGCCTTCAATGACCACACCTTCAGCCGTCCGATCCGGATTGGCCTTTAGGTCCATCATTTCCGCTTGGATCAGAATGGCTTCGATCAGCTTGTCCAGACCGGTCTTTTTGAGGGCAGAGACCTCAATGATCTGGGTGTCACCGCCGAGGCTTTCGACCACGATCTCGTGCTGCAGAAGCTCGTTGACGACGCGCGTGGCATCGGAACCGGGCTTATCCATCTTGTTGACGGCGACGATGATCGGCGCACCGGCGGCCTTGGCATGGTGAATGGCTTCGATGGTCTGAGGCATGACCCCATCATCTCCGGCCACAACCAGAACCACGATGTCGGTGACATTGGCACCGCGCGCGCGCATGGCCGAGAAGGCCGCGTGACCGGGTGTATCGAGGAAGGTAACCCGGTCGCCCTCAGGCAAGCGGACCTGATAGGCCCCAATATGCTGGGTAATGCCGCCATGCTCACCGCCCGCCACATCGGCAGAACGCAAGGCGTCCAAGAGGCTGGTCTTGCCGTGGTCAACGTGACCCATAACCGCGACCACAGGAGGCCGGGTGACGGTGTCTTGATCGTGATCTTCAGCCGACAGGAAGCCGGTTTCAACGTCAGACTCCGACACGCGGGTGACATTGTGGCCAAATTCCGTGGCGATCAGTTCCGCCGTATCGGAATCGATCACGTCGTTGATCTTGAGCATCATGCCTTGGCGCATCATGAACTTGATCACGTCGACGGCGCGGGTGGCCATACGCTGTGACAGTTCCTGCACGGTGATGACGTCGGGAATGACCACGTCACGGGTGACCTTGATCTGATCCTGAGCGCCGCCGCCCTTGCGCTTTTCACGCTCACGTTCACGGGCCCGGCGAACCGAGGCCAGCGAGCGCATGCGGTCGGCAGATTCTCCATCACCGGCGACAGCTTGGATGGTCAGTCGGCCTTCTCGGCGTTGAGGGGCACCCTTAACGCGGCTGACAGCCTTGGCGTTGCCGCCCGGCGCTGCGGCCTTGGCGCGCTTGATGCTATCCTCGTCCAGATCCTGAGGACGACGGTCCTTGCCTGCACCCGGAGGGGCAGTCCGCGCGGCGCGTTGCACATCGGGCGTGACCGGGGCCGACGGTGGGGCCTGGCGACCCCCTGGGCCGGGGCGAGCACCTGGAGCACCAGGGCGCGGTGGAGCGGGACGTGGCGTCAGAGCCGAATAGCGAACCGTCTCACCGGCGCGAGCGGGCGGGGCCTGACGATCTGAGTTTGGACGTTGCCCATCACGCAGCGGACGCGGACCGGTCGGAGCCGGACGCGGCGCATCGCTGCGATAGGTCGTGGTCGCCTGACGATCATCGCGGCGCGGCTCGCCTTGACGGGTTGGCGCGGCACGGATCGGCTCAGGAGCCCGATAGGGTGGCGGCTGAACCGCAACCGGCGCAGGGGCCGGAGCAGCAACGGCTACGGGCGCAGGAGCCGGGGCCGGAGCTTCAGCCTTGACCGGTGCTGGCGCAGCGGCGTCCGCAGCAGGCGGCGGAGCCATCTTGACTTGAAGCGCAGCCTCAGCAGCGCGGGCCTCAGCGGCGGCGCGGCGCGTTGCATCTTCCTCGGCGCGGCGCGCATCATCAAGCGCCTTGCGTTCGGCCACCTGGCGTTCTTGTTCCGCGCGCGCGGCTTCAACGACGCGCTGACGGGCGCGCATCTCATCGGCCGAGAGATTCAGATTGGTCTGAAGCGGCTGCTGAGGGCGCGGGGGACGCGGCTCCTGCGGACGAGCGGCCTCAGGGGCTGGGCGGCGCTCAGCCTGAACCGGCGCAGGCGCAGGCCCGCTTGGCGCACCGTCAACACGGCGGCGCTTGGTCTCCACGACCACCGTCTTGGACCGGCCATGGCTGAAGCTTTGCTTCACCGTGCCTGCACTGACCGCACCCGCACGGGGCTTCAGCGTCAGGGGAGCCCTGCCGCCGGGTTGGCCGTTGGATTGGCCGGCCGAACCGTCGGGACGGTCGTTTTCATTGTCGTTCGCGTCGTTCATCCGCTCGCTTTACTCACTTCCGGTCCCCGAACGGGCCCGGCCTTAGTCTTCAACCATAGATAATGAGCCGGGACGAAGGGTTTCGTCCCCGCCCGCTCTCACGGCTCCTCGCGCCAACTCGTTGGGATGAGCGGGCGAAAGCCTGATAGCCGCTCGACATCCTGTGTCCAACGATCAGCGCCCCGCCCCGCAAGGAAGACGAGGTGTATCACATTTCCCAGCCCTAAGGCCAAACTCAATTCGTCTGCTGTGAAAATCCCTAGCAAACGTGGCCTCCGGGGGACACGCCGGGCGATTTGGAGCATTTTTCGGCGCCCATCATCGGCGCCGTCGCTGGCTTCAACCATCCAAGCGACCTTACCGGCGCTAATGGCAGCACCGGCCTTTTCAAAGCCGAAGGTCAGATCTGCGGCCCGTCGGGCCAATCCCAGACCGTCCAGAACCCGCTGGGTCAAGAGGCGCTCCACCTGATCGGCCAGATCGGCAGGAGCCGACAGCTTGGCCTTCGCCGCGCGGGAAAAGGCACCCTTCTTGGCCGCCGTCATAACGGTCTCGCGGTTGGCGGTGACCCAAAGGCCACGGCCCGGCAGCTTGCGCGCCAGATCCGGCACGACCACGCCGCCCGGCCCGGCGACAAAACGAATGAGCTTTTCTTCCGGCACCACCTCGCCGCTGACAATGCAGCGACGCTCGCGGTCGGCCTGCGCCTTGGTCCGGTGCGCACGCGCCGCTTGCGGGGCCTCTGGCAAAGAGGCGTCCTGCTCTATGGGCACGGCATCGGTGGTCAAGGGCGCGAAGTCTCCGGAGGGAAAGGTCCCTCACCCACCCCCGCCCAAGGGCCGAGGGTCTAGATGAAAATAGCCCGCCGCCAAGGGGGGCTTTGGTCAAAGAAGGATGGAATGAGGGGCAAGCCCCTCACACCAAGATCAAGCCTCGGCATCGGCCTCAGGCTCAAGGTCGGCCTCAAGCTCAAGCTCAGCCTCGTCTTCGATCACCTCAGGAGCCTCGACCCAGCCCATCACGACGCGAGCGCGCATGATAAGGGCTTCGGCATCTTCCGGTGACAGATTGAAGCTTTCCAGCAGGCCGGGCTGACGCACGCGGGCACCGTCCTTGGCTTCGAACCAGCCACGTAGATCGTCTGGGACCAGATCGGCCAGATCTTCAACCGTCTTAACCTCACCAGTACCGAGGGCAATGGCCATGGCAATGGTCAGGCCTTCGATCTGGAGCAGACCATCTTCGACGCCGAGGGCGCGGCGCTTGGAATCCAGTTCAGCGGCTTCACGCTCAAGGAAGTCACGGGCGCGCGCCTGCAGTTCCTCGGCTGTGTCATCATCAAAGCCTTCGATGCTGGCAATCTCTTCGGCCTCGACATAGGCCACGTCTTCAACGGCGGCGAAGCCTTCGGTGACCAGCAGTTGGGCGATGACCTCGTCGACGTCCAAGGCCTCTTGGAACAGGGTCGTACGCTCGGCAAATTCGCGCTGACGACGCTCGCTCTCTTGGCTTTCGGTCATGATGTCGATCTGCCAGCCGGTTAGCTGACTGGCCAGACGCACGTTCTGGCCGCGGCGACCGATGGCCAGCGACAGTTGCTCGTCTGGCACCACCACCTCAACGCGCTCGTCGTCTTCGTCGAGCACGACCTTGGTGACTTCGGCAGGGGCCAAGGCGTTAACGATGAAGGTGGCCTCATCGGGTGACCATTGGATGATGTCGATCTTTTCGCCTTGAAGCTCGGCGACCACGGCCTGAACCCGGCTACCGCGCATACCGACGCAGGCACCGACGGGATCGATGGAGCTGTCGTTAGAGACCACGGCCATCTTGGCGCGACTGCCAGGATCGCGGGCCACGGCGCGGATCTCGATGACGGCGTCATAGACTTCGGGCACTTCTTGCGCGAACAGCTTGGCCATAAAGCCACCGTGGGCGCGGCTGAGCATGATCTGCGGGCCCTTAGTCTCGCGACGCACATCATAGATATAGGCCCGGACGCGGTCGCCGATCTGGAAGTTCTCACGCGGAATGGCTTGGTCGCGGCGCATAATGCCTTCGCCCCGGCCGAGATCGACAATGACATTGCCATATTCGACGCGCTTGACTGTGCCATTGACCACTTCGGAAATGCGGTCCTTAAACTCTTCGTACTGACGCTCGCGCTCAGCTTCGCGGACCTTGTGGGTCACAACCTGGCGGGCCATCTGGGTCTGGACCCGGCCAAATTCGAAGGGCGGCAGGATTTCGGTATAGGTCTTGCCGATGGCCGCTTCCTTATCGCCCTTCAAGGCGTCGGCGAGGCTCTGCTCGGCATATTCGTTTTCGACCGCGCCATCGGCAACCACCGTCACCACGCGGGTGATGGTCATCTCGCCGGTGCGGGTGTCGATATGGACGCGGATATCGTGCTCAGCGCCATAACGCGAGCGCGCCGCCTTTTGGATCGCCTCCTCGATGGCTTCGATCACAATTTCCTTTTCGATCGATTTCTCACGCGCGACGGCGTCAGCGATCTGCAGGAGTTCAAGCCGGTTTGCGGAAATGCCGGTGACGCTCATTAGGCCAGGTCCTCTTCGTCTTCGCCATCTAGCGAATCTTGCGGGGTCATTCGGGAAGCGCGTTCGTCTGCGCCACGTTTCATCAACTCGTCGGTCAAGACGAGCTTGGCCTCGATCACCCAATCAAAGGGGATCAAGGTGGTATGGTCAGGCTCGCCCTCTAGATTGATCGCGACAGCGCCGTCTTCAAGGCCAGCCAACTGGCCCTTGAAGCGTTTGCGCCCTTCGCAGAGGCGGTCCAGTTCGATGCGGGCCTCAAGACCCTCATAGGTCTCGAAGTCTTTAAGGCGTGTCAGGGGACGATCAATGCCGGGGCTCGAGACCTCCAGCAGATATTCCCCCGTGATCGGATCAGCGGCATCGAGTACCTCGGCCACGGCGCGCGACAGCATCGCACAGCCCTCGACATTCATGCTGCCATCGGGACGCTCGGCCATCAGTTGCAGACGACGGGTCTGGGTGCCGCTCATCAGACGCAGACGCACGAGCTCAAAGCCCGCCGCCTCAACCACGGGGTCGAGGAGGGCGATCAGGTCCCGGTCTTCACTGGTCTTGCCGCGCAAGCTTAGCCTCTCAAAGCAACAAAAAAGCGGCGAGCCTTCCGGCCGCCGCTCGAAAGCGTCATCCAACGCCATCGATCGATGTGGGGGTCTTATAGAACCGGAATGGGGACTTGTCACCTCCCCCTTTTGTTAGACCGCACCGGACAGGCTCAGACCCGCACAAAATCCAAAAACACAGGGTCGCAATCGCCGAGGCGTTTTTCTTCATAACGCGTGGTGACATGGTCGGCGGGCGGCGTGGTCCAGTCGGTCGCAGTCTCGGCGGTCCAACGAAAATCGGGGCTGTGATTGAACCTTTGCAGGGTCCAGTCGGCATAGTCGGCCCAGTCGGTGGCAAATCTTAGACGCCCGCCCGGTTTCAGGACTCTCGCCAACGCTGCGATCACCTCAGGCTGGATCAGGCGGCGCTTGTGATGGCGTGATTTGGGCCAAGGGTCGGGGAAGAGGATGAAGATGCGTGAGAGGCAGGCCTCGGGCAGGGCCGCAGCCAGTTCGCGCCCGTCGCCCTGCAGGATGCGAATATTGTCGATGCCGCGCTCATCGATATGGCGCACGGCGCTGGCGGCACCATTTAAGAACGGCTCGGCCCCTAGGATCAGGGCGTGGGGATGGCGCTGGGCCTGGGCGGCCATATGCTCGCCCGCGCCAAAGCCGATCTCCAGCCAGACTTCGTCATAACCCGGCGCAAGAACCGCCGGATCCATCGGACCGAGGGCGGGATCAGGGATAGACAGGCGCGGCAGATTGGCCTCGATCAGGCCCGCCTGCCGCGTCTTCAATTGCCGCGCCTTAATGCGCCCATAGGAACGCAAAGGCCCGTGAGGTTTTTGGCCGATGGACATAGAGCCCATTAGCCTGATTAGGCCAGACCGCTCAAGTCCTTGACCAGATCGGTCCGTTCCCAGCTAAAGCCGCCTTCATTG
>CANKPO010000077.1 GCA_947484535.1 Caulobacteraceae bacterium | reverse complement strand
CGAAGAGAGCAAAAGCCTTGATGGGGTGATGGCGGCGATGGGCGAGGCGGCCCGGCGCGGCGCGGAGGCCCTGCGCCTCTCCTCTGCCAAGACCCGGACGGCTGCGATCCTGGCCATGGCCGGAGCGGTGCGCGGCTCTGCGGACGCCATCTTGGCCGCCAATGCCAAGGATCTGGCCGCCGCTGAAGCCAACGGCGTCACCGGTCCGATGTTAGAGCGCCTTATGCTCAATCCTGACCGGATCGAGGCCATGGCAGCAGGGCTAGAAGCGGTTTCTCAGATCCCTGATCCGTTGGGCCGGGTCACCGACCATTGGGTCCGTCCCAATGGCCTGGACTTTAGCCGGGTGCGCACCCCCATTGGCGTCATTGCCATCATCTATGAGAGCCGCCCCAATGTCACGGCGGACGCCGCCGCCCTCTGCATCCGCTCGGGCAATGCCGCCGTCCTGCGCGGTGGGTCCGAATGTCTGGCCTCCAATATGGCCATCCATGCGGCTGTGACGGCAGGCCTAGAGGCCGCCGGCCTGCCCGCCTCTTGCGTCCAGACCGTGCCAACGACGGACCGCGACGCGGTGGGCCTGATCCTTGCGGGCCTTCAAGATACCAGCGGCCATCGCTGCCTTGACCTGATCATTCCGCGCGGTGGCAAGAGCCTTGTCGCCCGCGTCCAAGCCGATGCCCGCGCGCCGGTTCTGGGTCACCTTGAGGGCCTTTGCCACACCTTCGTCCACCAAGAGGCTGACCTCGCCAAGGCCAGAGCGATCGTGGTCAATGCCAAACTACGCCGGGTGTCGGTCTGCGGCTCGCTCGAAACCTTGCTGATCGACAGAATCGCGGCTGAGCGCCTGCTGGTGCCCATCGCCGCCGACCTTTTGGCCAAGGGCTGTGAACTTCGCGGCGACGCGGCGGCCTGCGCCCTCGTACCCCAGATGATTCCCGCCACGCTCGAAGACTGGACCACCGAATATCTGGCACCGATCCTGTCGGTTCGGATCGTCGATGGGGTCGCCGGGGCCGCAGAGCATATCCGCCTCTATGGCTCAGGCCATACGGACGCGATCATCACCGAAAATGCCGCAGTGGCCGAAGCCTTCATCGCTGAGGTCGATTCGGCCATCGTGCTGGTCAATGCCTCGACCCAATTTGCCGATGGCGGCGAGTTTGGCTTTGGGGCCGAGATCGGCATCGCCACCGACAAGTTACACGCAAGGGGGCCCGTTGGGGCCGAGCAACTGACGACGTTCAAATATGTGGTTCGCGGGACAGGCCAGACGCGGCCCTGACGCCGGTCGTCCCAAGGCGCTGCGTCCGGGCTTTCACCTGGAGCGGGGTCAAAGGGTCGGTCTGTTCGGTGGCTCCTTTAATCCCCCACATTCGGGCCATGCCCATGTGGCCCGCACGGCTATGGCCCATCTCGATCTGGACCGGGTGCTATGGCTAGTCTCACCGCAAAACCCCTTAAAGGCCGCAGGCGAGACCGCAGACCTGTCAGAGCGCATGGCCCAGACCCGCGATGTGGCCAAGACCGCCAGCCAAGGCCTGTCGATGATTGTGTCGGATGTGGAGTCCCGCATCGGGGCCCGCTATACGATCGACACCCTGCGCGCGCTCAAGGCCCGCCATCCGGGGGTCCAGTTCGTCTGGATCATGGGTGCGGACAATCTGGCCCAGTTCCACCGTTGGCGCGGTTGGTTACAGATCATGCACCTCATGCCCGTCGCAGTCATTGCCCGTCCGGGTAGCCTGCTGCGCAGCCGCTTTGCCCCAGCGGCCAAGCGTTTTGCCTCATCGCGGATCGACGATGCGGCCAGCCACGGCCTTGCCAGCCGCCCTGCCCCGGCCTGGGTCTATCTCAATGCGCCGCTCAATCACGTCTCCTCCTCTGCCATCCGAGCGGGGCGCCGGAGCCTAAAAAGCTGATTCAGATCAACGGTGACCCCGGCGCTTAGATGTGATAGGGTCTTTTTTCATGACGATTAAAAAGGAGTTTCACGCTGAATCGTGAGACCGCGCCAAGCGCGACCGAGACCTCGGCAAACCTCGCCGACGCCTCATCAATAGACCCTTCGACGGACAGCGCCCCGGCCCTGTCAGCAGATTTTCCCGCCGGTTCTGTGGAAGCTCTGATCCTTGCCCGTCTCGAAGACGACAAGGCTGAAGATCTCGTCTGCATCGACTTGGCGGATAAGAGCTCGGTGGCAGACTGTATGGTCGTGGCCTCTGGGCGTTCGCACCGTCACGTCGGCGCTATGGCCGACCACCTGATCCGCTCCCTCAAGGAAGCAGGATTTGGGAAGGCGCGCGTCGAGGGTATGCCCCATTGCGATTGGGTGCTGATCGATGCCGGGGACGTCATTGTCCACCTGTTCCGCCCCGAAGTGCGCAGCTTCTACAATATCGAGAAGATCTGGTCGGTTGAGCCACCGGCTCGCCCCATCGCCATCTGATCAGGCCCCCTTGGATCTGATCCAAGGGACCTTAAACAAGCCCGCCCATGAAGATCACCCTTCTGACGGTCCATCGCTTAGGTGCCTCACCCGAGGCATCGCTGGCACGGGACTATGCTGCGCGGGCCACAGCGACCGGCCGCGCTCTAGGGCTGGGACCCGTCGAGATCATCGAGGTTGAGAGCCGCAAGCCCGGCAAGGCCTCCGAGGCTGAGGTTCTGATGGCCCAGATCACGGCCTTGGGCCCGGCGTGGCTGGCCGTCTGTGACGAGCATGGCACGGCGCGCAAATCCCGCGATCTGGCCAGCCATATTGGCCGCCTGCGCGATGACGGCCATCGCCGGATGATCATCATCATTGGCGGCGCGGATGGGCTGGATGCCAGCCTTCTGGCCAGCGCCAAGGAAACCATCGCCTTTGGCATCCAGACCTGGCCCCATGCCCTCGCGCGGGTCATGCTGGCCGAGCAGATCTACAGGGCCACCACCATCCTTGCCGGTTCGCCCTATCATCGCGACTAACAACTGGGCGACTGAAAACGGGGCGACTGACAACTGGGCGAGCCTGCGCAGATCGGCTAGGCTCGGGTCCATGCAACTTCGCGTCGGTGCCCTCTTGACCGTGATCTTCGTTCTGACCGCCGGTGCCGTGGTCGGGGCCGCGCCATCGCGCGAGGACCTTGCCCGCATCGAGGCCCGCGCCAAGGCCCGGCAACGCGACCTCGAAACCTTTCGGGCTCAAGCCACCGAGGCCCGCCGTGACGTCAACAGCCTGCGCAGTCAACTGATCCAACTGGCCAGCGAGCAAAACCGCAGTGAACAGACCGCCAGCGATAGCCGCGCCAAGCTGGTTCAACTGAACCTGCGTGAAAGTGAGCTGGCCAACAGTCTGGGCAAAAATCAAAACCAGCTTTCGCGGCTGTTGGCCGCCTTGCAGCTCTATGGCCGCAATCCGCCTCCCGCCCTGCTTGTTCACCCCTCCAATGCTAAGGATGCGGTTCGGGCGGCGATCCTCATGCGGGCCGTCACCCCGGAACTGTACAATCGGGCAAAGGGCTTTAGCGCTGAGGTTCAAGAGATCGCGCGTGTACGCCGAGAGACAGCGGCGGCCAGCGAGGCCCTGTTCACCGCTGAAAGTGACATTGCCGACCGCCGCGGTAAGATCGAAGCCCTGCTGCAAGAAAAGGCCGCGCTGGAACAGGCCGTGACCGCCGATGCGCAACTGGCCAGTGAGGACCTCAAGAAGCTCGCGGCGCGGGCCAAGAGCCTGCGCGAACTGCTTCAGGGCCTGCCGCGCCAAGCCAGCCCGTCGGCCAAGGGCGAGCCGCAAGGCCCGTCGGCCGGACCGGAGATCCGCAATAGCCGCTTCATCAACCCCTCGGCAGGCACCCTGATCCGCCGCTATGGCCAGACGGCACCGCGCACCGGGGCGGCAGGCGGCGGACGATCCGAAGGCTGGACCTGGCGCACGGACAAGGGAGCCAGTGTTCGCGCACCGATCCAAGGCACGGTGGAATATGCTGGCCCGCTCAAGGGCTGGGGGATGGTTTTGATCTTGCGACTGGGCGGCGGCTATCATCTGGTCTTGGCAGGCATGGACCAGACCACCGCCGAGGCGGGGCGCACCCTGTCAGCGGGCGAGCCTGTGGGCCGCATGAGCGATCAAGACCGGCCAACGCCAGAGCTCTATATGGAGATCCGCCGCGATGGCTCGCCCGTCGATCCCGCCCGCTGGCTTGCGAGCCTTCGCGCACCTGGCTAGGGCGAATAATCCGCAAATCCGCCGATCACGGACCTATTACCGTTAACCGGACTGAAATAGGCAGGCTGCAGGCTCGATCTTGACCACACGCCCTTTCGCTTTTGCTCAAATCGGTTATCGATCTTTTCAGTACCCTACCGGCCCGGCGTCTTAGAAAAGGCGCAGTGTCCTGTCAGGGTGCCTCACTCGCTATTTCAAGGTCACCATGCGCAAGTCCCTCCTGATCGGTGTTTCCTGCTTTGTCCTCGGCGCAGGGAGCATGGCCTATATCAGCCAGAGCGCCCGTGCCTCGGCCAATGCTCCGCGCGGCGATACCTTCAGGATGCTGGAACTGTTCAGCGACGTCCTGTCGACGGTGCAGAGCCAATATGTGGCCCCCACAGAGGACAAGAAGCTTATTGAAGCGGCCATCGACGGCATGCTCACCTCGCTCGATCCCCATTCCGGCTACCTCAATGCGCAAAGCCTGACCGAAATGCGCGATCAAACGCGCGGCGAATATGGCGGGCTGGGTATTGAGGTGACCAGCGAAGAGGGCGCGGTCAAGATCATCTCGCCCATGGACGACACCCCTGCTGCAAGGGCCGGTTTGCAAGCGGGCGACTATATTACCGCGATCAATGGCCAGAGCCTCTTGGGCCTCGCGCTCAATGACGCCGTCAAACAGATGCGCGGCAAGGCTGGGGAGGCCCTAACCCTGACGGTCGTGCGCGGAAAGACCGAGCCCTTTGATGTCAAGCTGGTGCGGGAAATCATCAATGTGAAGTCCGCCAAGGCCCGGATGGAGGGTGACTATGGCTATCTACGGGTCTCGGCCTTCAACGAAAAGACCACGGCTGAGGCAACCGCCGCCCTGCAGGACCTGATGGCCAAGAACCCCAAAATGAAGGGTTTGGTCCTCGACCTGCGCAACAATCCCGGAGGTCTGCTCGATCAGGCCATCGGTATTTCCGACATGTTCCTCAGTGGCGGCGAAGTGGTGTCCCAGCGCGGGCGCGAAGCTAAGGACATTGAGCGTTACAATGCTCAAGCGGGTGACCTGACCGGTGGCCTGCCCATGACGGTGCTGATCAATTCCGGCTCGGCCTCAGCGGCGGAGATCGTTGCCGGTGCCTTGCAAGACCGCAAGCGCGCGGAACTGGTGGGTTTGACCAGCTTTGGTAAGGGCTCGGTCCAGACGGTCATCCCCCTTCGCGGCGGTGCCGACGGGGCCTTGAAGCTGACCACAGCGCGCTACTACACACCCTCGGGCCGCTCGATCCAAAAGACCGGCATCGAGCCAGACCTTGAGGTCGCCGTCAGCCAAGAACAGGCCGAACTGCTGGCCAACCGGACCTTCCAATTTAGCGAAGCCAGCTTCTCCAATGCGCTCGACGCCCAAGAGGGCAAGACCCGCCGGGGCGCGCACAAGCCTGCCGAAGCGCCACCTGCTGGGTTTGACCTGAAGACGGGTGACTTCCAGCTGACGCGCGCCATTGATGTGCTGAAAAATGGCGGCGTGGCCAAGACACCGAAAATGCCAACGCCTGTGGCCAAGCCGACCATGGCCGAGCTGCTCGCCCCCAAGACCCAGGCCGCAGCAAGCCCAGCTAAGGCGCCCGCTGCAGCGGCAGCGGCTACCAAGCCTAAACCCTAGACGCGAATATCCAGCAAAGAGCCGGGCCGAAGGATGCGGGTAGGACGCGCAGCATCGGCGGTGCCCATATCCTTGATCGGTTCAATCCGGGCAGGAACCACGGCTGGTTCGCTGGCCTGAGCCGCCTTGGACACCTGCGCCTTGTCCCCCAAGGCTGCGTCAAAGAACAGTTTTTGCGCCAAGGTCCGCAGATCGGGCCGCGACGAGGCGGGCCGAGGGGCCGTGGGGATGGGACCGGTCTGGGATGATCCGATAGGCAGGGGCAAGCGCGCAACCTTCACTGAAAAGCTGGCGCGACCTTGACTGATTTATGGTTAGCCAAGGGTTAAGATTGGCGCGATGGCCCTAATGGCCCTTTTCCAGCAGGGCCTCAGCATCGGCAGGCGTCATGGGGCCGGTAAACTTGGCCAAGACCTTGCCATCGGCGCCGATGAGGAAGCTTTCCGGCACGCCCGAAATGCCAAACTCGACGCCTGCCCGGCCTGAGCGGTCGACCAGAACCTTGGAGTAGGGATTGCCGAGGCGCTGAAGGAAGG
>CANKPO010000076.1 GCA_947484535.1 Caulobacteraceae bacterium | reverse complement strand
CCCGCTCGAACTTGACCCCGATATGTTTGACGGCGTCCTGCCGATGGATCAGGTGCGGCCCTCAGCACGTGTCTCCGCAGGTCTTGGCGTCATCGCCAAGATCGTCGCAGAGGGGCAAGAGATCTATCGTGATCGACTGGCACCCCTTGAGGCTCAGGTGCGGCTCGAGACGGTCCATGGTCCCTATCATGCGGCCCTCTCGGACCTGCTGGCCCAGACAAGCCAGGCCCATGGGCTGGTGATCCTGATCGACTGGCACTCCATGCCTTCTATGGCCTCTGGTGGGGGCTGGGGCCGGGTGGGCAGTGATTTTGTGCTGGGGGACCGCCACGGCACCTCTTGCAGCTCTGGCCTGACGCGTCTGGTCGATGAAAGCCTGACCCGCATGGGCTATCAGGTGGCGCGCAACAGCCCCTATGCCGGGGGCTATACGACCGAGCACTATGGCCAGCCCTCGCAGGGCATCCACGCCCTACAGATCGAAATCAATCGCCGCCTCTATCTGAATGAGGCCGATATGACCCTGAGCTCAGGCTTTGCCAGCCTGAAGCGTAATCTGGATCGATTGATCGGGATTTTGGTCTCTAGGCCTTGGGCCGACCCCCTGATCTCGGCTTGACCTGAATTTTGGTCAAAAAAAAGCCGCGCCAACCCGGCGCGGCCAGTCATTAGGGAGGAAACGCCCAGGAAGGGCAGAGGCATCAGCGACGCCTCACAGGATCTGTTTAATGTGCGATGCACAAAATATCAAGCGAAAAACAAAGGCCGAAACGCATTTTTATCGACTTTAATGACGGTAGTGGCAATTTATGAATATAAATCAGTACCCTAACGATTCCCAATGGAATTGCTGCGTCGCAATATAATTCTGTTGGCTGGACAGGGTTGAGCCATCTGGTGGGGCCAAGTCGACCGAACAGCCCCTCAGATGAGCGTGCGGCGGCGAAAAACAAGGTTAGGCGTCTGAATTTATCTGGCGGCCTCATGGGTCCGATGGCCGCGAATTGTTGGCTGTTCTGCATCCATTATCGAGTTTCGAACCGGTCGGGGTGGCTTTGTTGCTCACAGTCGCGTACAAGCCGCGCGCCTGTTTCCTTTCGCACCCGCACAAAATCGGTTCCCAAACCATGTCCACGACCACCCAACCTATGCGTAACATCGCCATCATCGCCCACGTTGACCACGGCAAAACCACCCTGGTCGACCAGCTTCTGGCGCAGTCGGGGGTCTTCCGAGCCAACGAAGCGACGGTTGAACGGGCGATGGACTCTAACGATCAGGAGCGTGAGCGCGGCATTACCATTCTGGCCAAGTGCACCAGCGTGCTTTGGAACGGCGAAGCGGGCGAGACCCGCATCAACATCATCGACACCCCCGGCCACGCCGACTTCGGCGGCGAGGTGGAGCGTATCCTTGGTATGGTGGATGGCTGCCTTTTGCTGGTCGACGCCGAAGAGGGCGTTATGCCCCAAACCAAGTTCGTGCTCGGTAAGGCCCTCAAGCTCGGCCTTCGCCCCATTCTGGTACTGAACAAGGTTGACCGTCCGCACGCCGATCCCGACCGGGTTTTGAACGACACTTTCGACCTGTTCGCCGCCCTCGGCGCGACGGACGAGCAGCTGGACTTCCCCCATCTCTATGCCTCGGGCAAAGAGGGCTGGGCGGTCAATGACATGACCCATCCGCGCGAAACCCTCGCGGCGCTCTATGACAAGATCGTTGAGCATGTGCCCAGCCCTAAGGCGGCTGAGCGTTCGGAAGAGGCCGGCCAAATGCTTGCGGTTCTGGTCGAAAATGATCCGTTCTTGGGCCGCCTGCTCACGGGCCGCGTTGAGGCGGGCCGGATCAAGCCGGGTATGGCGATCAAGGCCTTGGCCCGTGACGGCACTGAAATTGAGCGCGGCCGCGTGACCAAGATCCTGGCCTTCCGCGGTCTGAAGCGTCAGCCCATTGACGAGGCCGAGGCCGGTGACATTGTCGCCATTGCCGGTCTGTCCAAGGCCACCGTCGCTGACACCATCTGCGATTTCAGCCTGATGGAAGCTTTGCCCGCACAGCCGATCGATCCACCGACCATCTCCATCACCGTGTCCGTGAACAATAGTCCGCTGGCAGGCCGTGAAGGCGACAAGGTGCAAAGCCGCGTCATTCGTGACCGTCTGCTGCGCGAAGCTGAGTCTAACGTGGCCATCAAGGTCTCTGAAACCTCGGACAAGGACGCCTATGAAGTGGCGGGCCGCGGTGAACTGCAACTGGGCGTCTTGATCGAAAATATGCGCCGTGAAGGCTTCGAAGTGTCGATCTCGCGTCCGCGCGTGGTCTATCGCAAGGATGAAGAGACCGGCAAGCGGATGGAGCCCGTCGAAGAGGTCTTCATCGATGTGGACGAAGAGTTTTCCGGCATCGTGATCGAGAAGCTTTCGGCCCGTAAGGCTGAAATGACCGACATGCGTCCTTCGGGTGCGGGCAAGACCCGTATTGCCCTGATGGCCCCGTCGCGCTCACTGATCGGCTATCAGGGTGAGTTCCTCACCGATACGCGCGGCTCTGGCGTTTTGAACCGCGTCTTCTCGCACTATGAGCCACACAAGGGGGCTATCGAGGGCCGTCGTAACGGCGTGCTGATCTCCAACTCCGAGGGCGAAACCGCCAGCTACGCCCTGTGGAACCTTGAAGCCCGCGGCACCATGTTTGTTGGCGGCGGTGAAAAGACCTATCAGGGTATGATCATTGGCGAAAATAGCCGCTCTGACGATCTGGACGTCAATCCGCTGAAGGCTAAGCAACTGACCAACGTCCGCGCTTCGGGCAAGGATGAGGCTATTCGCCTGACCCCGCCGCGCCGCATGACCCTCGAACAGGCCATCGCCTATATTGAAGAGGACGAACTGGTCGAGGTGACGCCCAAATCCATCCGCCTACGCAAGGAAGTGCTCAACCCCTCCTTCCGCAAGAAGCGCATGCGCGAAGAATAGGGTCTGGCGACCTTTGAGATTGAAGTTTAACAGCCCCCTCGGGGGCTGTTTTGCTTTGGGGCCTTAGCCCTGTTTGGCGATTGCCCACTGCACGCCGACCACCGCGCCCTTAACCAGGGGCAAGAGGCAGAGGGTCAGAAGAATGACGGTCGGCATGGTTAGGGCGAGCACTTGCCCAACTGGCCACTGCCAGATGAACGGGAAGAACAGCATCGGCGCAATGATCAGGTGGCCAACCAGCAGGATGGTAAAATAGGGCGGTGCATCATCGGCCGGATATTGGCCATTATCGTGCCCGCAGGCGTCGCATTCGCCGCGCACCTTGAGATAGCCTTGAAACAGGCTGCCATTGCCACAGTTCGGACAACGGCGAAAAAGGCCACGCTTTAGGCCGGTCGCTAGGGTCTTGTCGCCGCTCATCGTCTATCCTTCCGCATCTTAAGGAGGTGGTGTCGTGTCGATGGCCCGGAAGGTCAAGGCCAATGGACACCCCTGTGACCTTTGGTCATGCCCCCAAAAGCGCTAGGGGGGAATGGAAGAAGATTGTAAACAACCCAAACGACCCGCCCTCAAGGACTGGACCATGTTCAATCGCCGCGCACAGCTTGTTTTTCTCATCGCGCTTTTGGCCTTTCCGATGGTGTCCGCTGGTCCAGTTCAAGCCGCTGGCGGCGGTGGTGCGAAAACGACCGGTCCCACCACGCCCTATGTTCGGATGAGGGCCCTCAATGTAAATATATTGCGCAGTTCAGGCGCGCGAACCGTCGTGACCCTAGAGGTTGGCATCTTTGTCACAGACCCCAACCTTTTAAAGCGCACAGATGCCTCGATCCCTCGGCTGCAAGCGGCCTTTGGCGAAGCCGTTCGGGGCTACGTGGTCGGACTGCCCCCCGGGACCATCCCCAATGCCGACTATCTGGCCCAGATGTTGCAGAAGGAAACCGACCGGGTTGTGGGTCAGAAGGGTGCCAAGCTGCTCTTGGGCACGATCTTGATCAACTAACCGGCTAAAAGGTCCATAAACTGCGCCAAGGCCACGTCCAGTGCGCTAACCCCATCAGCGTCGTGGGTAGTGAGGACGACCTCGACCCGGTTATAGACATTGAACCATTCCGGATGATGGTCGCGCTTCTCGGCTTCCATCGCCACGCAGGTCATAAATCCAAAGGCCGCGTTGAAATCCTTGAACCGAAAGCTCTTGGCTATGGCGTCGCGGCCTTCAACCGCTTGCCAGCCGGTCAATTGGCTCAGCGCCGCAGCCGCGCCGATTTTGCTGGGCCGGGTCAAGCGGCTGCCCCTTCAAAGGTCAGGCCGACGATGGCGGAAAGGTCGCGCAGCAGTTGGCCTTCGTTCGAGACCTTGATCGCCTTCATACCCAAGGCGGCAGCAGGCTTACAATTGACCCCCAGATCGTCGAGATAGACGCAGGCCGAAGGGGCCACATCCAACTGCGCGCACATCATCTGATAGATGCGGGGATCAGGCTTGCGGACCCCGGCCTTGGAGCTTTCGATCACCGCGTCGAACTGGGTCATGATATCCGCGACCGTCCGGGCCTTTTCGGCGGTCGAGGCCATCCCCGCCCCTTCGCCCGCTGAGACATTGTTGGTGATGCAGCCGACCTTGAACTGAGCCTTGCAGAGCATCAGGGCCTTGACCACGGCGGGACGGACATCGCCCGACAGCAGCGGCAGAACATCGGCGCCGCGCACCGCTTGGCCGAGGGCCTCCGCCTCCTTGGCGAACATGAGGTCAAAGGCCGCCGCATTGATCTCGGACCGTTCGAACAGGGCCCAAGCATTGGTGTCGGGATTGGTCGAATTGACGGTGCGGATAAAGTCCAACGGCAGGCCGCGCTGGGTCTCATACCGATTAAAGGCCTCGAAGGGCGAGGTTGTGAAAACACCGCCGAAGTCCCAAATCACCGCTTCGATCATGGTCTTACCTTGCCCTAGAATTGACGGTGCGCTCGCTTACGGCCACCTAATAGACTGGTTTTAACCCTTGTTTGCTTGCGCGGACAAGGCCAGCGGGGCTAAGTCCTATCCATGACACAGATCCGTCCCATCATCGCCCCGTCTCTGCTGGCCTCTGATTTTGCCAAGCTTGGCGAAGAGGCGCGCGCCATCGAGGCCGCAGGCGCCGATTGGCTGCATATTGACGTCATGGACGGCCATTTTGTGCCGAACATCACGTTGGGCCCCGATATCGTCAAAGCCTTGCGGCCCCATGTCAAAATCCCGTTTGACGTCCATCTGATGATCGCGCCTGCCGACCCCTATCTGGAAGCCTTTCGCGAGGCGGGGGCCGACATCATCAGTGTCCACCCCGAATCGGGCCCGCACCTGAACCGCACCCTCAAGCGTATTCGTCAGCTGGGCGCGAAGGCGGGTGTGGTCTTTAACCCTTCGACACCGCCTGAAACCATTGAGTGGATGATGGACGAGGTCGATCTGATCCTCGTTATGTCGATCAATCCGGGCTTTGGCGGTCAGAGCTTCATGACCTCGCAATTGAAGAAGATAGAGCGCCTGAGGGCCATGATTGACGCGACGGGCCGCGATATTCCCCTAGAGGTCGATGGCGGCGTGACCCCGCAAACCGCGCCCCTCTGCATCGCGGCGGGGGCGACGGCCCTTGTTGCCGGTTCTGCCGTCTTCCGGGGCGGCCCTTCGGCCTATGCCGATAATATCCGCGCCCTAAGGGGCGTCTGAGACCGGCCCGGCCGTGGCTCTTCTGCCCACCCGTCGCCCTAAGACCGCCAAGCCGCGGCCCCTGAAGATTCTGTTCCAGATGGTGGCGCAGGCGGCGACCGATCTGGTCAGCTCTGACTGGTATGGCACGCCGTTTCATCTTTGGGGTCTGGGAGGGCCTAAGGTTCAGGGCGTTGCGGCCGCACCGCGCGATCTGCGTCCGCCGCGCAATGGCATGGCGGAGGCCCTCCTGGAGGGCCGGTTTGTCTTGGCCGGAGAGACCCTCGCGGTCGGGCCAGGCGGCGATCCTTGGGACAAGCCCTGCCCGAGCCGATCCTTTGCGGTCGAACTTCATCGCTTTTCTTGGCTTAACGCACTGATGGAAGAGCGCCCCGTCGGGTTGGACTATGGCTTGCAGCTCTGCCTAGACTGGCGGCGCGCCTATGGTCTGTGGAACAGCTTTTCATGGGGCGGTGACGTTCTTGACCGGCGGGTCTTTAACCTCGCCTGTCACCTCAGACATCTGGCGGGTGTGGCTTCGGAACTTGAGACCCTGGCCCTTTGCAACAGTGTGGCGCGCCAAGCCCGCCACCTTCTGTGCCTGCCCCAAAATGACCCGAGAGCGGCCGAGCGCGCGGCCGCAGCGGCGATTGCCGGAACCGCCCTGAGCGGCCCGGTCGGTGAGCGACTGATGGTCAAGGGCCTGTCGATCCTG
>CANKPO010000075.1 GCA_947484535.1 Caulobacteraceae bacterium | reverse complement strand
GCTGTCGGTGCAGGAGGTTCGCACCCTGCGCGGTGTGGTCACCGCCCTGACACGTGGCCGAGGCCAGGTCTTGGCGCGGATGGCGCGGGCCAAGGCCTTTGAAGACAAGGCGCAGCGCGCCAACCTCAAGCAAGGAAAAGACGATGAGTGAGATCGAAATTCTGGGCAGCCACCGCGTCCATGGCGGCACCTTGACCTATGTGCGTCATGCTTCAGCTGCGACCAGCACACCCATGCGGTTCTCGATCTTTGTGCCCGAAGGCGAGGGGCCATTCCCCAGCCTGATCTGGCTATCGGGCCTGACCTGTACCGAAGAGAATTTCACCGCCAAGGCCGGGGCTTACCGCGCCGCCAGCGCCCACAAGATGATCATTGTTGCTCCCGATACCAGCCCGCGCGGCGAGGGCGTGGCCGACGACGCGGCCTATGATCTGGGCCAAGGGGCGGGGTTCTATATCAATGCGACTGAGGCCCCTTGGGCCCCTCATTTCCAGATGGAAAGCTACATCACCCGGGACCTCTTGGCGGCGGTCGATGCCAATTTCCCGACCGATCCAGCGCGGCGCGGGGTGAGCGGCCATTCGATGGGCGGGCACGGTGCCCTGACCTTGGCGCTGAAACATCCAGGCCTGTTCAAGAGTGTTTCGGCCTTCGCGCCCATCGTCTCACCGACCACCTGCGACTGGGGCCGCAAGGCCTTTACGGCCTATCTGGGCACGGACGAGAGCCTGTGGACCGCGCATGATGCCTGCTGTTTGATCGCGGCGGGTGCGGGCAAGTCGTTCGACGATATTCTGGTCGATCAGGGTCTGGGGGACAATTTCCTCGAGAACCAGCTTCGCCCCGAACGTCTAGAGGCAGCAGCCGCAGAGGCGGGCGTGAAGGTCACAGTGCGCCGTCAGCCCGGCTACGACCATTCCTACTTCTTTATGGCCAGCTTCATTGACGATCACGTGGCCTTCCACGCCGCCCGCCTTTAAGGGCCCTTAGCGGATCGTTGTGGTCCAGGTCTGATTGCTGGACTGGACCACGGCATCGCGCCTTGCGCCGGTGTTCCATACGCGGACCGCGAGACTGTCACCCGAGAGCCAGCGCAGATCGCACGGCGCGGGGGCATCGCTGACCTGTATGCTCTTGGCCCAAGCCCCACCGACCTGTTCGATGATCTCGACCCCGGTAAAGTCAAAGCGCTTGACCACGGCGGTGGCGAAATAGCGGCCATCGGGTGAGGGCGTTGGAATGTCTGACAGCCGGGCCTGCGCGCCCGTATGGCGGTTGAGCAGAATATAGCTGACCACGCCGCCTTCTGAGACCTGAACCAGATCTGCCGATAGGCCGCGATAGGAGGCGACATAGCGATAGGTCACGGGTCCGACGGCGGAGGTTGCCTGGTCATCAAACTGGCCAGCGCCGACCCGCAAGGACGATCCAAGCCTCAGGGCGCCGCCGCTTTCGGCAATGGCGCGATCTTCTGGCGTCAAGGTGACCGGTGGGCGGTTGGCAATGGTGCTGCAGCTTGTCAGGCCCTCGGTGAAAGCAGCGTCGAGCAGGCTGGGGACTGTGCTCGCAATCGGCTTAGCCTGCGAGGTTGAGATAGGGGCGACCGAGACGGGGGCTGTTGCTGCGGGAACTGCCTTTTCGGGAGCGTCTTCCACCGCAATCGGCGTGCGCTCAAGCGTCGGCTCCGTGACGGGCGTGGCCTTGGCTGCCGCTATCGGCTTAGCGGCAGGGGTGACCGGGGCCAGTTGAACCGGCGCGCTGATCGCGGTGCTGGCGGGGGCGCTAGGGGCCGCGCTGGCATCAACGACAATCGGATATTCTGGCGCGCGACCCTTCAAACCGGCACAGCCCGATAGAACGCTAGCCGACAAAAGGAGCGTGATAATCTGGCGCTGGTTCATGATTGTCTCTTCAGCCCGCTTCGACAGGGGTTAGCCTGATCATAACGGGGCTGAATCGCCCAAAAGGGCAAGGGTGATGACCGCTTAACCAAGACAGAGCCCGCCCCGATGGCGCAAAATTGCACATCAATTTCACCCGAATGATGTCCCGCCTATCGCCCACAGACGCGAACAGCGCTAAGAGACCGGGCTATGAGCAACACCCCGACCCCCGACTCGTCGGCTGCCAAGGCGGCCCCCAGTTCCAGCGCTGCCACGGGCAAGACCATGGCCGAATATGCCCGCGAGTTTGGGCTAAAGCCGGAAGAATATGAGCTGGTTCTCACGCGGCTTGAGCGCGAGCCCAATCTGGTCGAGCTGGGTGTGTTCAGCGTCATGTGGAGCGAGCACTGCTCCTACAAGTCTTCGCGCCGTCATCTGCGCAAGTTCCCGGTCACGGGGCCGCGCGTCCTGATCGGCCCCGGCGAGAATGCGGGTGTGATCGACATCGGTGACGGGCAGGCGGCGGTCTTCAAGATGGAGTCGCACAACCACCCCTCCTATATCGAGCCCTATCAGGGTGCGGCGACGGGTGTTGGCGGCATCATGCGCGACGTCTTTACGATGGGCGCGCGTCCCATTGCCCTGCTCAATGCTCTGCGCTTTGGTGAGCCTTCCCATCCCAAGACCCGGCGTCTGGTGTCAGGCGTGGTCAGCGGCATTGGCGGCTATGGCAACTGCGTCGGCGTTCCCACCGTCGGGGGCGAAACCCAATTCCACGCGGGCTATAATGGCAATATCTTGGTCAATGCCATGTGCGTGGGCTTGGCCGATGCCGATAAGATCTTCCTGTCGGCGGCTCCGGCCCCTGGCCTGCCTGTCGTCTATTTCGGGTCCAAGACGGGCCGCGATGGCATCCATGGCGCCACCATGGCCTCGGCAGAGTTCGACGAGGACTCTGACGAGAAGCGTCCCACCGTTCAGGTCGGCGATCCGTTTGCTGAAAAGCTGCTGATCGAAGCGACGCTTGAACTGATGGCCTGCGGGGCGGTTGCCGCGATCCAAGATATGGGCGCCGCTGGCCTGACCTCGTCCTCGGTCGAAATGGCAGGCAAGGGCGGGCTCGGTATCGCCCTTGACCTCGACGCCGTGCCGCAGCGTGAAACGGGCATGAGCGCCTATGAAATGATGCTGTCGGAAAGCCAAGAGCGGATGCTGGCGATCCTCAAGCCCGGCCGCGAGCCTGATGCCTACCGCGTCTTTGAAAAGTGGGGCCTCGACG
Source organism: Caulobacteraceae bacterium (assembly GCA_947484535.1). GTDB lineage: Bacteria > Pseudomonadota > Alphaproteobacteria > Caulobacterales > Caulobacteraceae > CAISGS01. Next base: position 3,221 of record CANKPO010000075.1, on the reverse strand, counting down.
CCGCGGTCATTGGCTGGACCACGGAGACGGGCCGGATTGTTCTGACCCATAAGGGCGAGACCGTCTGCGACCTGCCGCTCGGGCCCCTGTCTGATGACGCGCCGCTCTATGATCGGCCTTGGGTACAGCCTGCCTTGAGCCCTCGGATCGAGGCGGACGCGGTTCCTGCGCCTGCTGATTGGTCCAAGACAGTGCTGGACCTTCTTTCGACTCCTGACATGGCCTCAAAGCGGTGGCTTTGGGAGCAGTATGACCGGCACGTGATGGCCGACACCTTGGCTGACAGTGCCACGGCGGCGGATGCGGGCATGGTGCGGGTTCATGGGACCCGCAAGGCTCTGGCCATGACCAGTGACTGCACACCGCGTTATGTTCAGGCTGACCCCTATGAGGGCGGCAAGCAGGCGGTGGCCGAGGCGTGGCGCAATCTGATCTCGGTCGGGGCTGAGCCGATCGCCATCACCGACAATCTCAATTTCGGCAATCCTGAGCGTCCGGAGATTATGGGTCAGATCGTTCGGGCCATTGACGGTATGGCCGAGGCCTGCGCCGTCCTGACCTTCCCCGTCGTGTCGGGCAATGTGTCGCTCTATAACGAAACCAATGGGGTCGCCATCCCGCCAACCCCGACTGTGGGCGCTGTGGGCCTACTTCAGGACTATGATCGCCGGGCAAGCTATGGCGGGCTCAAGGCTGGTCAGGTGCTGGTCTTGGTCGGGGCCTCGACGGGTGAACTGGGATCGTCGATCTATCTGCGTGACATATTGGGCCGGGAAGAGGGCGCGCCGCCGCCGGTCGATCTGGCTGTTGAGCTGCGCAATGGGCAACTGATCCGTAGCCTCATTCTGGAGGGTCATACCAGCGTCGTGCATGACCTGTCTGACGGTGGCCTGCTGATTGCAGCGGCTGAGATGACGATGGCCTCTAAGGTGGGTGCCATGCTCAGCCTGTCCGGCGATCTGCCAGACCATGCCGCCTTGCTGGGCGAGGATCAGGCGCGTTATCTGATCGCGGTTGATCGCGTCAATCTTGACCATCTGGACAGTGCCGCTGAGGCCGCTGGCGTGCCCTATGAGGTCATTGGTCAGGCGGGTGGATGTGAGTTGGCGGTGCAGGGGCGCGGCGGCCTGCTGTTCGCCCTAGACCTCGACGATCTGAGTGCGGCCCACGAAGGCTGGATGCCGCGCTTTATGGACGCCCCCGTTTAGTTTTGAGGATTGCCCATGCCCATGTCTGCCACGGCCCTAGAGGCTGATCTGCGCGATGCCTTTCCTGAGGCGGAAATCGAGATCCAAGATCTTGCCGGAGACGGCGACCACTATCGGGCCCGGATCGTCTCAAACGCCTTTGCCGGCCTGCCCCGCGTGCGCCAGCATCAACTGGTCTATGCGGCGTTGAAGGGTAAGATGGGCGGAGAGCTTCATGCCTTGGCCCTTGAAACCTCAGTGCCCGTCGCCGGTTCTTAACGCCCATTTCACGGCTTGAGCTTGACCCGGACCATGGGGATGCCTAGCTCTGTAGTCACATCTCTTCGAGGCACGACCATGACCGACTCTGCTGCACCCACCTCCGCCGATCAATTTATTGCCAAGACCATAGCCGATCATGCCGTGGTTCTGTTCATGAAGGGCGTGCCCGATCAGCCACGCTGTGGCTTCTCTGCCGTGACGGTTCAGATCTTGGACCATCTTGGTGTAGAGTTTGTGGGTGTTGATGTCTTGCAAGATGATGAGCTGCGCAACGGCATCAAGACCTTCAGTGACTGGCCAACCATTCCCCAGCTCTATGTGAAAGGGGAGTTTGTTGGCGGCTCTGATATTGTCCGTGAAATGTTTCAATCGGGCGAGTTGAAGGCCTTTATGGCGCAGCACGGCGTTTTCGAAGACTAGGCCTAAGCTTAAGGGTCACGGATCTGCACCTTTTTGCTGCCTGTAGGCGCGACCTTATGAGGCGTAAAAAAAAGTTGTCCACAACGCCTTAATGATTTATTTAGATTCTGTGGTTTAGAAGCCGTGTAACTAGAGCAGGAGGCTCTTATGATCAGTGATGTGCCCGCAAGAAGCGGTACGATCCTGACACCCGCAAATCAAGACGCGGGTGCTGGACCTGCAGCTTCGAAGATACCGACTCAGACTCCGTCATCGAACGGGAGTCCCCTAGCGGCTGCCGTAGCAACCGATCCCAAAAGTGTGGCCTTGGCTCAGGCCAATGCGCGCGTCAAAGAGGGCAAGCAAGCCCTGACGCAAATGCTCTCTGCAATGAACCCGGACGCCATGACGGCAACAGATGCCGCCAAGATCGCCAGACAGATTGTGGCCGCTGCGCAAGAGGCTGTCAGCCTCGGTGGCAGCCGCATGGCCCTGCTTGAACCCAGCCTGCCCGTGCTGAGCTCGGCGAGCCGCATGGCCATCCAAAAGCAGGCCGATAATAACGGCTAATCTCTCTTTATCTTTGGTTCGTGATCCACAAAAAAAGGCCCCGGTTTCCCGGGGCCTTTTCTGTGTCCGATCGGTTGAGGATCAGGACGAATAATATTCGATAACCAGGTTCGGTTCCATCTTCACCGGATAGGGAACTTCGGAAAGTTCTGGCACGCGGATGAACTTGGCCGACAGGCCCTTGGCGTCAACTTCAACATAGTCGGTGAACTCACGCTCGCTCGACTGGATGGCTTCGAGAACCAGAGCCATATTGCGCGAACGCTCACGAACCTCGATCACATCGCCGATCTTGCAGCGATAGGAGGCGATGTTGACCTTCTGGCCGTTCACGGTCACGTGGCCGTGGTTGACGAACTGGCGGGCAGCGAACACGGTCGGCACGAACTTGGCGCGATAGACGATCGCGTCCAGGCGGCATTCCAACAGGCCGATCAGGTTTTCAGAGGTGTTGCCCTTGCGGCGATCAGCCTCTTCATAGATGCGCGAGAACTGCTTTTCGGTCAGGTTGCCGTAATAGCCCTTGAGCTTTTGCTTGGCGCGCAGTTGCAGGCCGAAGTCGGAAACCTTGGACTTGCGACGCTGACCGTGCTGGCCAGGGCCGTAGGAGCGGCTGTTGACGGGCGATTTGGGGCGACCCCAAATATTTTCGCCCATACGGCGGTCAAGTTTGTACTTAGCGGAATGACGCTTTGACATAGTCTTCTCTTCACTTCGATCCGAGCCGGCTGCCCCGAGACTGGGACGGCGATTGCAACGGCGGCTTTAGATCACCCGTCATAG
>CANKPO010000074.1 GCA_947484535.1 Caulobacteraceae bacterium | reverse complement strand
TGATCACCAGGACCGGTGAGGCCCCCATGGTTGTGGCTGTGACGCCATGCATGTTAAATTCATCCGTACACACCGCTTCTAGGGCGGCGATGACGACGGGCAGATATTCGGGGCGACATCCGGCCATCACCGCATTGATCGCAACCTTTTCAACCGTGGCGGGGGCCATATTGGGCGGGACCACCGCGACAATCTCTTGCGAGCCCCTTTGGGTGCCGGTCAGCATCCGTAGGACCCGTTCAGGCGTGGGGGGCACCAAGGGCAAGCCGTCACTGAAGCCCTGATCGAACATGAACTCGTCCAGGTCATCGCTACTGGCAATTTCGATCCGGCGCGCCCGGATGGGGCTATTGTCAGCCTCGGCCAGCAGACGCTCATGGATGTCTGGGTCCAGATGTTTGGAACCGCAGCCTGGCTGCCAGTCGGGAAGGTCGGCCCAGACCACGCCGCAGTCGGCAGCCTTGAGATCAGCGCTGATCTGCTGGGCCAAGGCCTGCCATTCGGTGCGCACAAAGCCTTCGACACAGGGTCCGCCTTGGCCCTCTGCATCCAGCCAATAGACGGCCGGAACAATCTCAAAACCCCAAGCCAAGGAGGTCTTTAGGGCGCTATCATCGAGCACGGGCAGGGTCAGACCGTGGCGGTCCTGCAAGATCTGATTGCCGTCCTTGGACTGGCCCAAGACCCAAATATCGGCTTGGTCGCCCCAAGCCTGATGGAAGGCCTCAAGGATGGGCGCAACCAGATTACAGGTGTTGCAGTCCTCTTTCAGGAAACAGATCAGGCTGGGTCGCCCTGTCGGAAAGACGCGGGTCTGGCCGTTCTGATCGGTCAGGGAAAATCCCGATGGGGCAACGCTCATAGATCTTTCCTCGCTCGTTTATCTATAGCTCCCCGCAGATCGAGCCGAGGGGATGGCGGAGGCGGATGGGAATCGAACCCACCACACGCCTTGTGGACGTGTCACTGGTTTTGAAGACCAGGGAGGCCACCAGACCCCAGTCGCCTCCGAAGGTCTCGAACAGTAGCGGTACCTGCGTGAAAAGTTGAAGGGCTTTTGTGCCAAGCCGCGTCTTTTAGTCGGCGAACGGGTAGGATGTTGCATCGCCCTCGGTCAGCACCTGCCGCACATCCCCGTCTCTGCGGGTCAGGCCGAGGCGGTCGAGATATTCCAGCACCGGGACAATATATTTGCGGGTGGTTTCCAGCGCCGCCCGCGCCTCGCCCGTGGTGAAGCTTTGCGGCGGCGGAAAGTGGCTTCGCAGCTTCGGCGCCGCATCCAACAGGGCGCGGTGGTGAAAGGTCAGGGTCTGACGAAGGGCCCCATTGCGTAGGGCAACGGCCCGCCCGGTTTCCACGAGCAGTACCATCAGGGCGGCGGCCTCTTCATCATCGCCCGCGACGGTCGCCACATCGGGCGGCATGAGCCCGGCGCCCAGCAACCGCGCCTCAATCTCACCAAGGCGCACAAGGGCGTCTGCGGACAGGGTGGCCAGAGGATCGTGGCTGGCCAGCGCGACCTTGGCCCCCTCAAGCCTTATCAACCCCTCTTGTGCCAAGACCTGCTCTGCATGGGCGATGAGGTCCCGGCCATAGTCCTTGGCCAGCGCCTTACGGACCTCTGCGACCGCAGCGGCGGCGCGTGTCGGGGCAAGGGCGTGGGCCGTTGTCAGGGCTCCAAGATAGGCCTCCTTCACCGCCGCCATATCGGCGCGCCGGACAAGCTGACCCTCGCCAAGGGGCTGATAGTCCATGGCCAAAAGGGGCAGAAGATCGCTGACGGATAGACGGGTCAGCCTTGCCGCCTCGGTGACCGACAGGATGCCACCGCTCCAGTCCGCGAGGGCGTGGACAATCGCTTCCACCTCACCTGAGGCCACAGCGGTCAGAACCGCCAGCCTTAGGCCAGATCGCCCCTTCATTGGCGGCGCCAGCGGGTCGAGTACCGTAACCGATCCCAGCGTCTCAGCCGGAGAGGGGCGGCGAAGGACGGCCCTTTGACCGCCATAGGCCACGACGGGCGTTGCAAACCGAAGCTGAGCCAGCGCCCTTTGCCCCGGCGCGAGGGCGCTCGCCTCCATCAGGCGCAGGCTGGCCATATCTTGCCGTGCGCCCCACAGGACCTTGATCTGATCTGTATGTTTCAGGCCTTTTGAGGCCTGCTCGGACAGACTGATCATCACATCGACTTGGGCGCTGGGCGCAAAAGCCCCGATGCTGCAGAGCACCTCGCCGCTGGCCACATCCTTGGCTGAGAGCCCGCGCAGATTGACCGCAACTCGGCCCCCCGGCGCGGCATGGCCCACGCTTTGATTATGGACTTGAAGCTGGCGTATGCTGGCCCTCTGGCCAGACGGCCAAAGCTCGACCGCCTCACCGACCCTAAGGCCCCCGCCTTGCAAGGTTCCGGTCACCACCGTGCCTGCGCCCGTCAGACTAAAGGCCCGGTCGATGGGCAGGAAGGCTCCGGCCAGCGGCGCAGGCAGAGGGCATCGATGGGCGAGCGCGTTCAGCCCCTCTCGCACCGCCTCTAGGCCCCGGCCACTATGGGCCGAACAGAGGATGATGGGCTGACCGGCTAGGATAGTACCGCGCAGGTCGGCAGTGATTTGGTTAAGGACAGAGGCCTCGTCTCCCGGCCCCAACAGATCGGCCTTGGTCACCACCACCAGCCCGGCCTCGACGCCTAGCGCCGCCGCGATGGCTAGATGCTCAAACGTCTGACGACCAAAGCCCTCGGTGGCCGAGACGACCAACAGCACGGCCCGCGCCCCCGCCGTGCCGCTGACCATGGCGCGGATATAGTCCTCATGGCCAGGCGCATCGATCAGGTCGAACATGACCCCGCCCTGCTCGGCATGGGCAAAGCCCAAGGTGATGGAGAGGCCCCGCTCGATCTCTTCCTTGAGCCGGTCGGTTTCCATGCCGGTCAAGGCCCGAACCAGCGCCGTCTTGCCATGATTGACATGGCCGATCACCGCCAAGCTTAAGGACGGTGTCGGGGTGCCTTGCACCTCTTCAGACGAAAGATCAGCCTCGCGGGTCATGGTCTGATCTATACAGGAACTGTCTCAGCGGTCACGCCCAAGCCCCTAAACCGGTCGCCGCCGCGCGGGCTTGGCAAGCGGTTAAAGTTGCGCCACCCTTTGGCCATGGACCAGACCGCGCCCCTCTCAAACACCATGCTCCTGTCGCAGATGGATCAGGATGGGGTCCTGCACCTGACCCTCAACCATCCCGCCGCTCGCAATGCCTTGAGCCTTGAGATGATCATGCGGCTGCAAGAGGCCTTTGACGCTGCCGCCAAGGACCCATCGGCGCGGGTCATCATCCTCAAGGGGGTGGGCAGCGTCTTTAGTTCGGGCCATGACCTCAAGGAAATGACCGCCCATCGCCAAGACCCCGATGGCGGTAAGGCATTCTACGAGCAACTCTTTGCCCGCTGCTCGGACCTGATGCAGGCCATCGTCCACCACGCCCTGCCAGTTATTGCGCAGATTGAAGGATTGGCCACGGCGGCGGGATGCCAGCTGGTCGCCAGCTGTGATCTGGCCCTCGCGACCCCAGAGGCGCGGTTCGCCACGCCGGGGGTTAATCTGGGCCTCTTCTGTTCGACCCCGATGGTCGCCCTGTCGCGCGTCGTGGGCCGAAAACAGGCCATGGAGATGCTCCTGACCGGCGACATGACCAGTGCCGACGAGGCCCTCCGCATCGGCCTGATCAACCGCATCGTCCCCGCCGACCAGATCGAGGCCCAAAGCCTGGCCCTCGCCCAAAAGATCGCGACCAAGGCCCGCGCCACCCTCCAAGTCGGCAAACAGGCCTTCTATCAGCAGGTCGAGATGCCCCTGAACGCGGCCTATGATCTGGCCTCACAGGTCATGACCCTGAACATGCTCGGCCCCGAAGCCGAAGAGGGCATCGGCGCGTTCTTAGCCAAACGCCCACCGATTTGGCCCTAACCTCTGCGCGCCAGCCAAGCCTCGCGGGTCAATTCCCAATAGAACGAAGCCCTAACCGTGCCGTCGGGGCGGATCGCGTCGCGCTGGCCCATGGGGACGAACCCTGCCGCCTCTATGACCTTGGCCGAGCGGGGATTGTCGGTGGCGGCGGTGACACCGATCAGGCGCACGCCAAGGGCCTCGAACATCCAGTTAAAACTGCCCGCAGCCCCAGACTTGCCGCCGCCGAGATTTTGCAGGTCCGCGCGCCTTGCCCCGGCAATTTCAGCAGAGGCCCGCTCTGGCCAGACGGTAAAGCGCGAATAGCCCGCCACCGCACCTTCACTATCGAGCGTCACGACCAGCACGGCCTCGCCAAGGGCCTGAAGCTGCGCGGTCTCTTCGATCCAAGCCCCAACAGTCTGAGGATTGATCGGGCGGGGCAGGTCATAGATCGGGGCCGAGACCGCCGGATCGCTGAGCAAGACCACCAGCCCCTCTATGTGGGACGCCCCCGCAATCCGCGCACCGGGCCCCAGCAAAGACAGGTCCGCCGTCCGCACCGCTTGGCGGATCGCAGCCTCTTCCTTGGGGGTCGTGGTCAGAACGGTCTTGGGCGGCGCACTCATGGCCTCAGTCTCGAAGACAATGGCGAGGCGCGCAAGGGGGCTCACCTAAGGCTGGACTATCGCCGCCTTTGGGGCATGATTGGGCAAGGGTGGACGATAAGAACCATGCAAAGACAAAAGATATTGGTGCTCTATACGGCCAATTCGGCCTTGGATTCTCCGGTCATTGGCTGGTCGGTCTATGATGGTACGGGTCAGACCCGGCCCATGGCGGGGGATCAGGATGAGCCGCCCTATCGCACGGGCGTGGATGCGCTCAAGGACGGATGGCGGCTGATCCAGGCCGCTCAGCTCTTGCCCCACGCGCGCGGCGCGGAGTTTGATCTGGCCTATCTGAAATATGAGTTCTTCTTTGAACAGTTGGTTGAGGTGAAGCCATGACCCATTTGCCCCTGCTCAATGCCCAACAGATGGCCCAGTTCGTCGCGCGCGGCTTCCTGCGCCTTGATGGGGTGGTGCCGGAGGCCCTCAATGGGCAGTTCTTGCAAGAGATGGGCGAGATCGCGCCGCCGGTGCCGGGGCGGGGCCTGATGCGCACCTATGGCGAGATGCTGGCCAAGGCCGGTGTGCCCGAGGTCGCGGCGGGAACGCCGCTCGATCAGGCCTATGAGGACGGCTCGGCTCTGGCCAAGCTGGTTCAGTTGCCGGTGGTGGCGGGCGCGATCCGCAGTCTGGTCGGCGAGGACCCGATCTTTGACCACCATTTCCTGCATGTCACCTTCCCGCCCGCCTATCACGAGGCCAGCGGCGGCGAGAATGTGTCCCAGCACACCCATCAGGACTCGACCATTGATCCGCGCACGGCCTTTGACATTCAGATCATGTACTATCCCCATGCGGTGACGCGCGAGATGGGCGGCACCCGCTTTGTCCCCGGCACCCATCTGCGCCGGGTCAGTGAGGTGGCCCTAGGCCGCTATCAGAATATTCGCGGCCAACAGCATATGGTCTGCGAGCCCGGAACCCTGCTCTTCATCCATTCGGGCATCTGGCACGGCGGCGGGATCAATCTGTCCGACCGTACCCGCACCATGTTCAAGATCCGGATCAATCCCAATCCAAGGTCTAGCCGCACTCAGGTGCGCCAGTTCGATGTCTCGACCTTGGTGCCGCAAAATCAGCAGCGCCCGATCTTCTACGTCAAGGGCCCCTTGCCCCCTAGCGTCGAACAGACCCTGATGACGCCCGAGCCTTGGTTCGAGCAGGACACAGGCCGCCTCGAGTTTCTCAACCGCATCCGCCTCTGGCGCTATCTGACCGACGACCCCACCTATGACGCCGACTATTGGCTGACGCGCGTGGAGAATTTAGCGGAGGTTTGAGGGCGCTAAACCTCCACCCGGCCCAGAACCACATCCTCATAGGCGTGCAACGAAGGCAGGCCGCCGGTGTGGAGGAAGAGGACCTGTTCGCCCGGCTTGAAATAGCCCTCGCGGGCCAGACCGATCAGGCCAGCCATGATCTTGCCCGTATAGACCGGGTCTAGAAGGATGGCTTCGGTGCGGGCCAGCATCTGGACGGCCTCGACCATGGCGGCGTTGGGGATGGAATATTTCGGCTGCCAATAGCCGCCGACACTGACGACGGCCTCCCTCGGGATCGTTAGGCCGACATCGAGCAGATCGGCGACAGCCTGCGCCTCTTTAAAGACCAGAGGCTCCTGATCGGCAGGGTCGCGGCTGACGCCGATGCCGACAATCGGGATCTTGATATGGTTGCCGAGGAACCCTGCGACCAGACCGCCATGGGTGCCCGAACTGCCTGAACCGACGACGACGCGGTCGATCTGGATGGCCTGGTCAAAAAACTGCTGCTGAAGCTCCTGCGCGCAGGCG